>CALAPX010000358.1 GCA_937888355.1 uncultured Spartobacteria bacterium | reverse complement strand
ATAATCATGCCAAATACATTGATGGAGAATGTGTTGTAATTTATCAAACCGCCCTTTAATTGGTTAGGGAATACATGAGGATGTTTTGTCCGAGTTGGAGGGCACCCACATCGTTGACTCCACGGGCATACGGGGATTGGGACATTTCCCAACCGCCGGCAAGCCCAAACGGGCTGTAGATCACACCATAATGCCCCGCCATTTCCAGGCCCAAGAGGGTTGGTTCAGCTTGCGCCTGCCCTGTTTCCTGCATGAGTCCGGCGGTTACCCCAATGGAAGAAATGTCATTTGGTTCCTTGAATAGGGGCGAACTCACAGGGATACGGTCGAGTTTTTTGCCGGGGAAGAGTGAGGAGATCACTTGGCGGAATGAGGCGTCGAAGCCTTTGCGTCCACAGCACGACTCGGCGAACAGCAATCCACCGTTTTCCAAGTATTCCTTTAAGGAGGTTTTCTCTTCGGTGCTGAGCTCGAAATGTTCGTGTCCAGACATGTAAAGCACTGGAGTATTGAAAATCCCTGGATCGGTAAGGCGGAGTTCCTTGAGACCGAATTTCACGGGGATGCCCGTGCGGTCGTTGAAGGTCTGGAGCATGACGGAAAGGCCTTTATGACGGGTTTTCCAGACGCCATCGTAGACTACTTGAGCGAGCGACACGGTATCCGAATATGACTTGAGGTTGTCTTTAAATTGCATGGCTTGGGCCGCATTTTTTGCCCAAGCCCGCATCGAGGAAGCGTAGTTTAAAATGTTCACCCCGAGCCGGAAGGCGGAATCCGGTTTGTATGCGGCCCAGTCATCCTGCACCTCGCCTTGCCACCCCACCGCCATGCCCCAGCGTGACACCAAAGCCACCACCCGGCAGTTGATCTCGACTCCCTCGAACCATGGTTCGTTCCCAACATACCCGGTTTGCTTCACTGCCGGAGTGTATTCAACACGATCGACATCGTAGTAAGAATGAAAAATCGGGTGGTCTGAAGTAAGGCGTTGGAGCGGTTGTTCGGGGATAATTTCTTTCAACTCGCGGACTACGGAATTGTAGAAAGGCAAGGAACCAAGCCCTGTGTTAAAGATGATCATGCCCCCGTTGAGGAGATACTCACGTAGCTTCTGGCGTGCCTCGGGAGAATAAGAGAAGTTGTAGTGGCCCGAGCGGAAAAGAACCGGATTTTGCTCCGGGTCGGTGCTGATCTTGGACATTGGACGCGCATCCATCTGAAAATTCGCGTCCACTTGGTCCTTCATGCTTTTCAGGAGATTGTTGACATCGTTCGGCGTGGCATTCCAATAGATATCGTTGCCATAGAGATTCTTTGCGTCTTCGGCATGGGTGGGTTCAAGGAGGGGCCCGCAACCAATGCAAGCCACGGCCAACGGGATGGTGATGCGTTTCATGGAAAAAAGGGGCGAGCGGGAACTTTGTCGTGGAATATGATTGCAGACGCTCGGATTGATCACCTACTTTTCATACCACTGCCGAATCAGTGGTGACAACAACTCGTGTTAAAAAAATAATAAATTCTGCATGCGTAAACCAAAATTTTCCTCCCTTCTTAATAGCGCTGTCTGCGCAACGTTTTGTTTTGGAACACTGTTGGCGGGGGACGGGTCCTCTGAAAATGGATTTGTGCCTCCTCCGCGGGACTTGAAAAAGCCGCCAGCCCCTCCACGAACAGTAAATTCCGCCGAAACGGTGGATGCATGTTGTTGTTGTCCGGTAACGCCGGTATCACGCACAGAGGCCAAAAAACCACCGCAACCCCCGGTGCTGGTGACCAAGATCATCGATGAGGCATCTGCTGGCGAGTGAGGTTCTTAAATCGCCAATCCCGGATGCACTCTTTCCTAGCAGCCATCGGCTGTTTTGCTCTCGGCCTAGCAGGGGTTGAGGCGGCTTCTCCGTGGCAGGTTTCAAAGGCAAAAACCAGATACCTGCTATCCCTTGATAAGAAGCCCACGCACGCTGAGTGCGGCTATTTCGGACTGTTGCCCGATGGTGGAATCCTTGGAGGCCGTCCGCCTGTGCCTCAAGTAATGACGCCGGATGGAAAAACCCTCCAGTCGCGTTTGCTTTGGAACAACACCGTCCGCGGGTTCGAGGTGGTCTTCGAGGATCCCGGAAGCTCTGTCTCAATGGTTGAGGTGTACATGCTCGACTCCGGGAAGCAGGAATATTGGACGCCGGATTCCGGCTTGAAGCCCAGTGCGATCCTGTGCGCCCGCCCGGGCGTTGATTCAATCGAGGAGGCACGCTCCCTTGCCAAGCTCGGCAAGGTTCCGGACAATGTCACTGCCGATCCGCATTATCCAATGGAAGGAGCAGTGCCATTTAGTATCGGTGGCGACTTGAGGGGACGCCCGATGCCAGGCGTGTTTTACTTCCTGACGCATGTCGTTGCGCCTTCTAGTGGCAAGTACTGGATCGCTCCGTTTCAGCAAAACGGGCAAACCATCACGGTGATCAACGGGCAGGAACTGAAGCCCGAAAAAACATCCAAGGTT
Organism: uncultured Spartobacteria bacterium; assembly: GCA_937888355.1. Lineage (GTDB taxonomy): Bacteria > Verrucomicrobiota > Verrucomicrobiia > Chthoniobacterales > Terrimicrobiaceae > UBA967. Next base: position 4,064 of record CALAPX010000358.1, on the reverse strand, counting down.
TGGGGTGGGAACGGGGCCCACATCGAGTTGGAGAAGGGATTGAACCGCGTTGAGGTTTTTCAAACCGCTCCCGGAACAGGTCCTTACTCCACCAAACGCTCTGGCAAAAGCGGCTTGATGTTCCTGACATGGAAGCCACCTGGAGCAACCATCAAAAGAGCCTCACCAGGGACTCAAGGAACAGTAAAAGCCGAGTCGCGCAACATCGGTGACGATGAAATTGCGCGGTCCGGATTGGCCAGCCTCGCGTCTATCGAACGGATGGACGGGGCACCGGTGGCCAGTGCGGAGATCGAGCCGAAGTTGCTTTTCTGGTTTGAGGGGGAGGATGCGTTAAGCGTTTGCGCCCTCAAAGCGCAGACATCCACCAATCCGCCGGATACTCAATACACATGGATCTTTCCTGATAAATCGACGGCGCAAGGCCCCGAGATTGATTGGGTATTCCCGGGCTTCACCGATGCCTCGGTGACATTGGTCGCCAAGTCAGCAAAAGGGGTATCGAAAGTGACATTCCCGGTTTCCACCGCGTGCTATGTGGGAGCCGACATGAACGTTCTTGCTGACAGAAGCGCTTTTCTTGACGCCGCCAAGACGATGCTTGGAGCCGCTGGCGGGGTGCAACCCGATCCACTGGTGGGGTGGAGTCCCACATTTTGGAACATGCTCTTCCGCACGTTGGAGCCACCCCATGACACAGAGTTCCTTGAGTCATTATTTAAACTCCATACGTCCGCTCTTTCCCGCAAACTCACCGCATCACAGATTGGCTGGTTGCAGGACCGCTTGATCGCTCCTTTAATCGCAAGCGACCCGGATGCCGCCTTGAAGTGGGTGGAGTTTTTCAAGACCACCTTCCGGGATCCTGCGCGCTCGAGTGAACTCAAGCTCAAGGAGGCGGAAATCGTGCTCCATGCCAAGTCGGACTTCCCCAAAGCCACGGCCATCTTGACCCCATTGTCGGCCGGAAAAACGCCCTTTGCAGGCAAGGCATTGGTGCGACTCGGTGATATCGCCCTGCTTCAGGGAAAGCTGAATGAGGCAACGTCCTACTACGCCCAAGCCCAAGGGTTGGCGAAATCCCTTAGAAATGCCGCCTCGTCGGATCCCACTTCGGGACTTGTGTATGATCAGGCCTTGAATGAAGTCACCCCTGCTGAAAAGGAATCATCCCAATCATCCAGCACCGGTCTTGCTGCGCGGGTTCGTGAAGCCCAGGACCGAGCTGGCCAACGCAAATCCGGCGCCCTTCAGGAAGTCTCGCTCTCTGAAAATGTGCGCACCTTGATGAAGGGCGGCTACCTCCCCGAAGCCGCTGAGGCCCTCGAAGCCTGGGAGACTGAGTTCCCTCTGTCCAAAATCAGTGGCGATTACATCTTGCGCGAATCCGAGTGGCATATGCGTTCGAAGAATCCAGGCCGCGCGTACCCGATGCTTGCCGCCTATTGCCGCCAGGTCGATGCCTCAAGCTTTCTTCCTGATGCGGTGTCGCAGTTGATAGAGTGTTCGCAGGCCCTTCCAACCACCAAGCCGATGACCACTGAGATTGTCAAGGGGGTGCTGGGTCGCCTCAAATATCACCCGGTCGCACCCAAGCTTGAAGCTTACTTGAAGAATCCATGACCCATTCCCTTCGCATTGCATTAACGATCGCCCTGCTTCCTTGTGGTGCGGCATTCGGCAAAGAGGTCGCAGAAAACACGTTTCTGTATACCAAACCCGACCCAGCCAGTTCCGGTGGGATCACTGGAGTGATCACCTCGCCATCCGGAAAGATCGAGCAGATACTGGCAACGCCTGCAGCCGAGCCCGAGAAGGTGTACGAAGCCAAGCGCGATCCGGCCACTCCCGGGGCGTTTTCATTCTCTGGCCTCCCCCCCGGCCGGTACGATCTGGTTGTTTTTTTCAAAGATGCCTACTACGAAGGAATTTCGCTCATGCGTGATGAAACCACGCTGACCGACGAGGACCGAAAAAAGATCGATATCACCCTGCAAAAGTCTGAGCCGTTCTTCCTCAGCAAAAAAATCGACCGCGTGGAAGGCGTGACCGGGCGCGGAAACGAGGCGCGGATGCTAGCCGGCTATCTTCGTTCGAAGGGGTCGGATCTCATGCTCACCACCCACGAAGGGGAGTTTAAGCGCGAAGACCACAAGCGCACGGTCAAGCTCGTCATTTTGAAGGATGTCGGACCCGGTTGGCAGATCGTCAAAGCCCGCAACTACTATCCAAGCTGGGTGTCCCCTGGCACCAAAATGTACAACCACCACTACGCTCCCTCACTCTCAAAAATCCGGGTGGCTGATTCCATCAAAGACCTCGGCAACCTCGACCTCCAAGACAGACTCCAATGAAAGACACGATTGTATTCCAAAGCGGCCCGCTCGCTGGACAAACCCTTGAACTCACTTCCGAAAAACTGATTTTCGGGAGGGCTTCCACTGCCCATATCGCTATCGTCGATGGCTCTGTATCCTCGAAGCATGCGGAGCTCCGCCGTGAGGGGGGCAAGTGGGTTTTTACTGATCTGGGGAGCACCAATGGATCATTTTTAAACGATAATCCCCTTCAGACATCAGCTTTGAGTCATGGTGATGTGGTGCGCATGGGAGTTGCGGCCTTTATTTTCCATGCTGCTCCTGCTGTTGAGACTCCCATCGCGGGATCTCCCACTGCTGAGGTTGCCCAACAACCAGCTCCCGAAAAACCCAAGTCCTCCCCCCCTGCGCCGGAATTTACTCCTGAGGCCGAAGAACTCGCCTTGGTTGAAAAAATGCGTGATTTCACCGTCCGTATTCGAACCGAGGTGGGCAAGGTGATCATTGGTCAACATGAAGTGCTTGACCAAATCCTCATGTGCATCCTGGCCAATGGGCACGCGCTCTTGATCGGTCTTCCAGGGATGGCTAAGACACTTACTGTTAAAACGATCGCCCAGGTACTTAACCTCCAGTTCAAGCGGGTGCAGTTCACTCCCGATCTCATGCCTGGAGACATCATCGGCACCGATGTTCTGGAAACCAACAAGGCAACCGGAGACAAGGAATTCCGATTCATCAAAGGCCCGATCTTTTGCAACCTTCTCCTTGCAGACGAAATCAACCGAACGCCTCCCAAAACCCAGGCCGCGCTCCTCGAGGCCATGCAGGAGAAAATGGTCACTGCGGGCAATACCTCCTACAAGCTGGCGGAGCCCTTCTTTGTGTTGGCTACCCAAAACCCGGTTGAGCAAGAGGGCACCTACCCGCTTCCCGAGGCGCAGTTGGACCGTTTCATGTTCAATATCTGGGTGGATTACCCGCTGCCCGAAGAGGAAGAGGCGGTGCTCAAGGCCACGACAGCCGGCATCCGCGTCGATCCGCAAGCGGTTTTGACTCAAGAAGATGTGCTTCAGCTTCAGGCTGTTGTTCGCAAAGTGCCAGTGTCAGACCATGTGATTAAATACGTGACGCGCCTGGTTGGCTCCACCCGGCCCAGCAGCCCGCTGGCTCCAGAACTCACCAAAACCTACATTTCCACTGGAGCGGGGCCACGTGCCGGGCAGTGCCTTATTCTCGCAGCCAAGGCTACCGCGATCCTTGAGGGCCGCATCCATGTAAGTTGCGCCGATATTCGCCGCTCTGCTCCACCGGTGCTACGCCACCGCCTCATGACCAATTTCGCTGCCGATTCCGAGGGCCTTTCGTCCGTGGATATCGTGAAAAAACTCCTCGAGCTCGTTCCTGAACCCGGTGATGAGGCCTATCCGGCCGCCCAGCCTGCAGCTGTCAAGGCCAAGAAAAAGTAACCCCAACGCAGCTTGGAAGCCTGGCTTTCGATTGCTTTATTGTAGGGCAGGCAAATCGCCTGCCGTCGAACGACTTACAATTACGGGAGGGAGTCCGCGGCGGTCCCTTTTCAGGGATTTTGTCATCCCATATTCTTCCCTGTGCACCGTGGTGGCTTTCTGCCAGCCAATCCCTCAAGATTGCCTTTGAAAAAATCCCACACATTTCACTTTAATATCCTAGGGTCTTGTCCAGTTTAGAGAAAATGAATATGGTTAAAATATTCACCATCATTGA
>CALAPX010000357.1 GCA_937888355.1 uncultured Spartobacteria bacterium | reverse complement strand
TGAAACTGTTCAAGTAAAGATCCGGGTGGCCGGCTACAATCGCAAATTCGCCACCCTTGAGCACGAGATATACGATTCACTGGGCCAGCTTCTGGGCAAGGGCAAGCAAAGCCTTCTCTTTGTTTCGTCTTCGGATTACAAGATGCTGGACATTCCTCCAGATGTTTATTCGGCGTTCATTGCGCATACATAAACTGTCTGATGGATAGGCCGCGCCACAATCCATTCATCTTCTCCGCAGCAGCTCTTGTGGGGCTTTTTGCATTGGTGCTTGTGGCTTGTAAACCGACGCCGCCACCCAAGCCGCCAACCCTCCCGCCGATTCCCACCCCGACCCCGATTCCAGCGTTGCTTAGAAAACCGCTGCCAACGGCAATTCTTTTCAATGGGCTGTCGCTGAAGGCGGCTGTGGTTGCAGAGCCGGATGGCGATCTGGCCTCCAGTGAGCGTGTCGATCATGATTCCTACACGCTTGAAGTCACTCTCCGCGCCCGCCTGCCGCGTCCTGCTTCGACCTTGGAGGAGTTGGTATCGAATGATCCTACCCTCCCGGAGGTTCTTCCCAAGCTCTCCGAGTTGCTGAAAACATCCTCAGTATCTCCATTTCACAAGAAATTCTACGAACTAAAAACGGATGACCTCCAACGCCGTCTCTCGCGTTTAGATACCGTTCTCTCTCGGCATAATTTCTTTGATTGCGAGACGATACTTGAGCTTGAGGATCCTGAAACCTCGCGCAAGGCGGTGCTTGTCATTGCCGATATGGATGTCAACACCGATGGCTCGGATGGCGATAGAAATGTAACGGTCGACGGCTCATCAGAATTTTTTCTTCCGCAGACCAGTCATCGGTGGCCAAAGCATACCGATAGAGAAAATACTTTTCTTGAGGTGGAAAAAACGCGCCTTGCAAAGCTCCAGCTGGAATTAAATGAGCCTGGTTTACAGAAGAACCGGATAGAAGAAATTAAGGACGGTATCGCTCTGGCAAAGCGCCGTATTTATGATTTAAAAAAATGGAGCTTTCTCGTCTCTTCGGTTGATCCATTCATCGTTCTACCGGGCTTCATCATGCGTGATCATCAGGGGCCGTTTGTTCCCAAGATCGGCGACTACGCCGTTGTAATTTACAAAGGAGCGGCCTACTCAGCAATCCTCGGCGACTCGGGCCCTTCGCACAAAGCGGGCGAGGCATCACTTTTGGTCTGTAAGGAGCTGAATAGCCGTTCAAGTCAATACTCCCGCCCCGTCAGTTCTTTGAAGGTATCCTACCTTGTCTTTCCCGGAACTGCAGATGCATCACCCGGCCCTCCGGATCTAGCTAAGTGGTGGAATACCTGCCAGCGGCTTGTTGATGAAATGGGTGGCCTTGGCGTCCCTTTGCACGAATGGCCAAATCTTGTTCAACCCTGGCCTACTCCTACTCCTGCGCAAATACAGGAGACATCGACTCCCGAGATGGAATCTCCTCTTTCGCTCCATTCTGAGCCTGAAATAAAAGAGGGAACCTGATTAATGGCGGGCTAAGCAGGTTAATGCGGCGCAGGCGAGTTTCTCAAGGCTGCCAAGGCTTGTGCGTTGGTGAAGGACTGGAAAGCCCGCAACTTCGATTCGTGAAAGGGTTTTCTCGTAAATGCTTCTCATGATGCGAGCCGGGAGCATTGCGTGGAAATCCCTAGGGGGAAATTGTGCTGCAGCGAATCGAGCCCGAGCGCGAGCAGCCAACTCAGACAGCACTGCAGAAAAGCCATCACCGGGAGTGAGTGCAAGCACTTGGGAGGCATCTACTCCGTGTCTAGCCAAATCCTCCAGAGGAATATAGACCCTTCCTCTGCGGGCGTCCTCACCGATATCGCGGAGGATATTTGTGAGTTGGAGTGCATGACCAAGGTGCTCTGCGCAGCGATCGCTGAGTGGGTCCACGCATCCGAAAATTCTGACCGAGATCAATCCCACGGCACAAGCAACCTTCCAACAATACGCTTCAAGATCGGCAAATGTTTGAAAGGGGCGGGGAGTGATGTCCGTGGCGCAGCCATTGATAATTTCTGCCAATAGACGGCGCTCGATACCATGGCGCTCAACGAGGCGCGAAAGATCGGCGGGAAGCCCGGTCTCCACTGCCTCAAGCCACTTGCTCAGAAGTGATTCTTTTTCCGCTGTGGAATGCCCTTCCTCGTCGGCAATGTCATCGATCGTGCGGCAAAACCGGTAAAACAAAAGCGCATCCTGTCGCCGGGACTGAGGCATCCACCACAGAGCGAATTTTAGATTGGACACGCCTTGCGCATCGGTGAGTCTAAGATCAGCTGGGTTCATCTTGAATCGCGAAGCTTGCACGACATCAGTCACGCATCAATTGGCAAAAATCCTATCCCGCATTTTTGATTTCTTAAATCTTGCTGGATGACCCAGCTGGGCAGACCTATTGTATTCATTGTGAGTTATCGCGTATTCGCCAGAAAATACCGGCCCCAAACCTTCAAGGAGGTTATTGGGCAGGATCACATCACGCGCACATTGCAGAATGCCGTGAGCTTGAAGCGCCTTGCCCAAGCGTACCTCTTTGTTGGCCCTCGTGGCATTGGAAAAACCTCTACGGCACGTATCTTGGCCAAAGCTTTGAACTGTAAAAACGGCCCTACGGCTGAGCCCTGTGGCGCTTGTGATGCCTGTATCGAAATTGCCGAGGGGCGGAGCCTCGACGTAATCGAGATTGATGGAGCAAGCAACAATGGGGTGGAAAACATCCGCGATTTACGCGAAAGCGCGGCTTACGCCCCGAGCAGTGGGCCGTTCAAGGTTTACCTTATTGATGAGGTGCACATGCTCAGTACGGGGGCTTTCAATGCCCTTCTCAAGACGCTTGAGGAGCCTCCGCCGCACGTGAAGTTCATCTTCGCGACCACCGAGGCGCAGAAGGTGCCAGCGACCATCACCAGCCGGTGCCAACGTTTTGACCTGCGCCGCATTCCTGCAAGCTTGATTAAAGAGCACCTCCTCTACATCGCAAAAAACGAGAAGATTGTTCTTGAGGAGGCTGCAGCGGACGCCATCGCGCGTGGCGCTGAGGGGGGCTTGCGTGATGCCGAGAGCATGCTTGATCAGATGGTGGCCTTTTGCGGTGAGAAAATTGTGATTTCTGATGTCATGGAGGTCTTCGGTTTTACACCTCGCGAGGTGGTAGAGCGCTTGGCGGAGAGCCTTTTTATTGGAGATGCTGCGACTGCATTGGAAGCGGTGTCAGTGCAGTCCGACGCAGGGAAGGATCTTTCTCGGCTCACTGGTGAATTGGTGTCGCATCTGCGCGATCAGCTTGTAGCCTCCGCGATAAACGGCGGTGGAGCGGTTTCACAGGACAAGTTCCTCGACCTTATTGATCATTTCAGTGCGGCAGAATCGTCCATGAAATGGGTCGCCGATAAAAAACTGCAACTCGATGTCGCCGTCATCAAAGCCCTGCATATATTGGATGAAACGAGCCTGACCGATGTCATCCAATCGCTGACCGATCTTCGCGGAGGAAAGCCTCTGGTGGCGAGTAATCCCGAGGTTGTACCCAAGGTCCAGCCTGCAGTTGCAACAACGCACCTCCCTCCAGTGGTGGCGGTAACACATGAAAAGACCTCGGTGCCACCTTCCTTGCCGCATCAAGCTGCGCCGACCTCTCCAGCAAACTCTTCAGCAAGTATTGACGCCTCGCTGGTCTGGGAGAGGATCTCTGCAGATCTCGCAAAAAACTCGTTCATTCGATTTAGTTGGCTGAAAGATGGGGTCTACGATCGGGTGGAAAAAGGGCGGCTGATTGTGCGTTTCCCTGTGTCTTCTAAAGAATCAGCCTTGGTCTTCATGGAGGAAGCTGTGCGCCGTATCGAAGCGCAAATCCTTAAGGAAATGGATATGCCTCTCCGTGCGGTATTCGAGTTCGATGAGACGCTTCAACCTATCATGCCTGAGGTGTCCGCAGAAGAGCCAATCCAGGAAGAGTCCCCTGAGCCCGTGGAAGCAGCCAAAGTAAGGTCGCTCAAACCTCCCCCTGAGCCAATTAACCCTATGGAAGAGTTCCTAAACGATCCTCTCATTGAAAAAGCCCTCGAAAAATTTCAAGGCACCTTGCAGACTCCGCGCCCATGAATATCGCAAAAATGCTTAAAGAGGCCCAGCGCATGCAGGAACGCATGGCCGATGCCCAGGCTGAGCTTTCCACCAAGACAATCGAAGCCACCTCGGGTGGGGGCAAGGTTGTCGTTACCGCCACAGGGTCGGGTGACATCACCTCGATAAAAATCGATCCGCAGGTTGTCGATCCGACTGACGTCGAGATGCTCGAAGATCTCGTGCTGAGTGCGGTGAGGCAGGCTGTTGAGGACGCAAAAAAAATGGCGGGCAGTGAAATGGGAAAACTTACAGGCGGGATGAAAATCCCCGGCCTTTCAATGTAATGGCTGTTTGTTCCGACCAATGGATCCGCCGTATGGCCTGCGAGCGGGGGATGATCGAGCCTTTTGTTGATGGCCAGGTAAAGCATTTGGAGTGCGGGAAGAGAGTGATTAGTTACGGGCTCTCGAGCTATGGCTATGACCTTCGCGTTTCGAATGAATTCAAGGTGTTCACCAATGTCTTCAGCAGTGTGGTCGACCCCAAGTCGTTCGACAGCCGATCATTTGTGGATATGGAGACCGACGTGTGCATAGTGCCTCCGAACTCCTTTGCGCTGGCACGGAGTGTCGAGTATTTCCGCATCCCGAGAGAGGTGTTAACCATTTGTGTTGGGAAATCCACATACGCAAGGTGTGGCATCATTGTGAATGTCACGCCATTCGAGCCCGAGTGGGAGGGGCATGTTACCTTGGAAATCTCCAACACCACCCCGCTGCCTGCTCGCATTTATGCCAACGAGGGCTTGGCCCAAGTTGTATTTTTTGAGGCCAAGGAAGTTTGTGAGACGAGTTACGCAGACCGCAGTGGCAAATACATGGGCCAGCGCGGGATCACCATCCCTAAAATGTAGAGCAGATTCTGCGCCAGTGCTTCAGAACATCCGGTTGACACCTCTCCGGTGAATCCCTATTCAAACGACCATACACACATGAAGATCGCGGTTACTAAAGAAGCCCTGCTGGAAGGATTGCAACGCATTCAAAACGTCGTTAGCACGAGGCCGACACTCCCTATTCTCACCAATGCTTTGCTCGAAGCTGACAGCAACGGATTGCACCTCACGACTACAGATTTGGAGGTCGGAATTCGCTGCAAGGTTGAGGCACGCGTTGAAAAAGCGGGAGCCACAACTCTTCCAGCTAGAAAACTCGTCTCGATCATCCGTGAGCTTCCCAATTCGGAGATCGTCATTGAGGTCGATTCTAAAAATGCCGCCTCCATTCGCTGTGGAGCGAGTTACTTCAAAATCTATGGACTGCCAAAAGAGGATTTTCCTGCGTTTCCCTCATTCGAGGAGGAAAACTCTCTCACGCTAAAGCAGGCCGATTTGAAGGATGGTCTTCGCAAGACATCATATGCAATTTCTAGTGATGAGGCGCGATTTGTACTCAATGGCATTCTCTTTTCACTCACTGAAAACAAACTTGCCCTCGTTGCCACAGACGGGCGCCGCCTAGCACTCTTCGACACCGAATTGGAATTTCCGAAAAGTCATGAACGTGACTTTATTCTGCCGACCAAGGCGGTCACCGAGTTGCAACGCCTCCTCTCTGACGAGGGGGATATGGTAATAAGCAGTTCGGCGAACCTTGTGTCGTTCCACCTCAACGGAGCACAACTAGTTTCCAAGTTGGTTGATGGTAACTATCCGAACTATCGACAGGTCATTCCTGGTGAAGCCAAGGAGCGTATTGCGTTAGAGCGTGAAGCCTTTCTCAACTGTGTCAGACGCGTCTCACTCCTGAGCACCGACAAAACAAGTTCGGTGCGATTGACCTTCACCAAAAACAATTTGGATATTAGTGCCAACACTCCGGAAGTCGGTGAGGCAAAAGAGTCCCTATCGCTGAACTACAAAGGGGCGGACATTTCGATCGCATTCAATCCTGAGTTCCTCATGGATCCACTTCGTAATCTTCCAAATGATGAGGTATACCTTGAGCTGATCGATGAAATGAGCCCAGGAGTGATTAAAATCCAATCGCCCTTTCTTTACGTCATCATGCCGATGCGCGTATCGACCTGATGCAGGTATCCGGTCTCTGGGGCATTGACCTCGGTGGAACCAAAATCGAAGGGGTGGTCATGAATCCGGATTCGCCCCATGAACCGTTTCAAAGGCTTCGGCGGGACACGAATGCATCGCTGGGATACGGGCATGTCATTTCCGGAATTGTTGACTTGGTGGCCGATCTTGAGCGCTCTACAGGGATGAATCGACCGAATCGCATCGGGATTGGAACGCCAGGAGTGATCGATCCCGCCACTGGGTGCCTGAAAAACTCGAACACCCTTTGCCTGAATCAAACTGCCCTGAGGGAGGATTTGTCAACGGCTCTCAATTGCGAGGTTTTGATGGCCAATGATGCAGACTGTTTTGCCCTTGCCGAAGCCACCTGGGGGGCGGCAAAGGAGGCGCGAATGGTTATGGGGTTGATTCTTGGAACGGGCGTTGGCGGAGGTATTGTGATCAATGGCCGTATTTGGGATGGACTCCATGGAATCGCGGGCGAATGGGGTCACAATCCGATCCCCGGAGAAACCCGCTCTTGTTACTGTGGTAAGCTGGGGTGTGTGGAGACGGTCATCGCCGGCCCATCTTTGGAGCGCTACCACCGGGAAATAGGAGGTGAGGCGGTCCGCCTGCCGGAAATTGTCGCACGAGCCTCCGCAGGTTCTCGTCCAGCGACTCAAACGCTCTTACGACTGAGAGAAAAGTTCGCGCAAGCTATCGCGGCGGTCATCAATGTTCTTGACCCGAATACGATCGTGATCGGTGGGGGAGTAGGCAATATCCCCTTGCTCTATGAGGACGAGACACGCAAAGCAATCTGCAAACACATCTTCAACTCCGAACTCAAAACCAGTATTCTCAAACCACTCCTTGGTGACAGCGCGGGGGTATTTGGCGCAGCCCGATTAGCGGCGTGATTTTCAATTTGATCCCGCGCCGATCCTATCAAAATCAATTTATGTCTA
>CALAPX010000356.1 GCA_937888355.1 uncultured Spartobacteria bacterium | reverse complement strand
AAGTGAACGCCACCCGCGACCAAGAAGCTCCGAAAAGCTCAGCCATCGCAATCCAATCAATCTTCCGCGGGAGCCATCCACTCAGAAGCGGCGGGTCAAAGTGGCTGATATGGTTGGACACCATGACGCACCCACCCTTGGGAATACTTCCATACATGCGGAGTGTCGTGCGGGATCCCAGATGCAAGAACCAGCGGAGACCAGTGACCACCACATGATAGAATGCCTTGTGGAAAGCGGCACGCAGCATGGTCACTACTTGGTCGGTTGCGTGAAATACCGCTCCTGCTTTGCGCTGATCGGGAGGTTGAGTTTTTTCAACACCAGCAACATATCCTCCCAGACCTTGCGTTTTTCGGTGATCGCCTGGTTTCTGAGCAAATAAGCGGGATGGTAGGTTACCATGACCGGAACCTCCCCAAAAGCCAACCATCTGCCGCGCAGCTCTCGCATCGGGCGCGTCTCGCCGAGCAATCCCTCCGCTGCGGTTGCCCCAAGCGCGACGATCGCCTTGGGTTGGACCAACTTGATCTGCTCCCGCAGCCATGGGAGACATGTCGCCATCTCAGCCGGGCGTGGTTTGCGGTTGCCCGACTCGCCCTCTGGCATGTCAGGCCGACACTTGAGCACATTAGCAATAAAAATGTCCTCCCTGGAAAACTCCATCGCCTCGATGATTTTCGTTAACAACTGGCCTGCCCTGCCAATAAATGGCTCGCCTTGCTCGTCCTCGTCCGCCCCCGGCGCCTCACCGACAAACATGAGGTCAGCCTCACGATTGCCGACTCCGAAGACCACCTGGGTACGCGAGCGCACCAGATGCGGACACTTTTCACAGCCCTTTATCACCTGTTCAAGCGCGTCCCACGTCCAAACGGCAGAGGACTCGGCATCGGCACTTCCCTCAACGAGTTGCGGGGCGGATGCTCCATGGCTGGAAACCTCTTTCAAGAGCTTTCGCAAGGCCTTGCCGGAAGCACGAGGGGGCGGTTTAATCCCGTCGCGGATTTCCTCAAGCATAGGGAGGGTTTGTGCGAGGGCTTGGTGGAAAACGTCGCTCATGACCGCAGGGAAGTAGCAGAGAGCAAAGGATCGGGCGAGTTTTTGCTTCAAGGAAGAGGAATTTTGTTTCACCGCCGCAACCCGCCAGCCATATTCAACATGAATTTTTACTATGCCAAAATCCGACGACACCTCTTCCACCGACAAAGCCCAGACCGCCCGACTTAAAAACCTCGATCTCGCCCTTCAGCAAATCGAAAAAGACTATGGAAGCGAAGCGATTCGCCGCCTTGGTGACGCCTCCGTTTCACAAGTCGAAAGCATCCCAACGGGAAATATCATGATTGACCGCGCCCTTGGCGTTGGCGGGTTCCCTCGCGGTCGCATCGTTGAAATCTACGGACCCGAAAGCTCTGGCAAGACAACCCTCACCCTCACAGCCATCGCCCAGGCGCAGAAACTTGGCGGCCTCGTGGCATTCATCGATGTCGAGCATGCGCTTGACCCCAACTACGCGCGCAAACTCGGCGTAAACCTTGACGAACTATTGGTCTCCCAGCCCAGCTCAGGCGAAGAGGCCCTGCGCATCTGCGAGACTCTTGTCCGCTCAAATGCCATGGCCATCATCGTGCTGGATTCTGTGGCCGCGCTCGTCACAAAATCCGAACTCGAGGGCGAAATCGGCGATGCGGTTGTCGGTGCCCAGGCGCGACTCATGAGCAATGCCCTCCGCAAGCTCACCTCATTCATTTCCAAGGCAAACACAATCTGCCTCTTCACTAACCAGATCCGCGAAAAGATTGGCGTCATGTTTGGAAACCCTGAGACCACTCCGGGCGGCAAGGCCCTCAAATTCTACTCGAGCGTGCGCATCGACATCCGCCGTATCGGCGCAATCAAAAACAGCGATGGCGGGGTCTCGGGAAACCGCACGAAAATCAAGGTTGTGAAAAACAAGGTCGCCCCTCCGTTCACCGAGGCGGAATTCGACATCATGTACAATGAGGGCATCTCGAACACCGGATCACTTCTGGACTTGGCCCTCGAAAAAGGCGTCGTCGAAAAACGTGGATCTTGGATCAGTTACAAGGGAACTCAACTCGCCCAAGGCCGTGATGCGGCAAAGGAAGTCCTCAAAACCGACGCGGCGGTCTACGCTCAAATCGAAGCCGAGGTGCTAGCGCTCATGAGCAATTCCTGAGCTTCCCAATAGCGAAGATCTAATAAGCTTTTTGCCTCGCTGCCAACGCTCTTCTCGTAAGGGAACTTTCACTAAAGTTTCCTTACGGGCTTATGAGCCCGGTACTAGCGGCGCGATCGATGGTATCGCGGCTTTTTACTTTTTCTTTGAGAACGTGTCCTGCATTGCGAGTGCAATGCGAAATCCCACACTGGTTCCTTTTCCAAAAGGGTCGTTGGCATTCCTGGCAGAGGAAAGAAGTCCACTCCCATAAAAATCCCACGCCCCCCCCCGGAGTGTGTGGTATGTGCGCGAGGCATCGAAATTATCCATGCACCAC
>CALAPX010000355.1 GCA_937888355.1 uncultured Spartobacteria bacterium | reverse complement strand
CGCTAAACGAATCCCCTCAGCTTCTGCGATTTCACGCGCCTCAATGGCAGTGGCCCCGGAATGATTTTCCAAAAAATGCAGGGCTTTTTCCATCACCCCCGCAATCGCCTCGCTATGCCTACCGGAGACAGCCAGCAAAGCAGAGTAGTCTTTCTTTTTAATCATCGCGTCTGCGGTCTGCATGTAGCGAGCACTCACCACGGCGCCTCGGCGGAGGGTGATCAGGTAAAAGAAGATCAACATCAGCGCCAACACAGAAAGTGCCGCGATGGGATACATGACTACACCTCCAGAGACGAGAACCTCCCAGAGGTTCGTCGTGCCGGGGTCAGAAACCGGCATATCAGCCGCCACCGGGAAAACCGCAAAAGGGTTAAATTTCATACGGAGGGTGAGATTAGCAACTCTACCTCTTCTTGCAAGCTGCACGGCACTTCTCCTTGCCCGAAGCTCAACTCTCGCGCACATTCCCCGCCAAACTCATGCCCGGCGTTTATATCAAAACCTACGGATGCCAGATGAACGAGCGCGACTCCGATCAGGTATCAAAAATGCTCACTGAGCGCGGCTATGCCATGGTTTCGAAAGAATCCGACGCTGATGTCATCCTGCTCAATACATGCAGCGTGCGCGACATGGCTGAGCAAAAGGCGATTGGCAAGATGGGCATGATTCGAAAACTTCGCCAAAACAAGCCTCACCTTGTCCTTGGCTATCTCGGGTGCATGGCCCAGGCACGCGGCGAATCACTACTGAAAACCTCGCCCCATGTGGACCTCGTTGTGGGCACCCAGAAGTTCCACCGGGTCGCTGATTACGTCGGTGAACTGCTTCAAGCCCGCATGCACTCCCTGATTGACGATGAACGCCGACCTATCGTTGATACCGATGAGGAGCCCGGCTCCCAGTCGACCATTCGTGACCAAGATTTGTCCCACCAACAAGTCACTGCCTTTGTGTCAATCATGCAGGGCTGCAACATGCACTGCGCATTTTGTATCGTACCCCAAACTCGCGGGGCGGAACGCGCTCGCCCGATCGACGATATTGTAACAGAGGTCCGCTCTTTGGTGGAGCGCGGAGTGAAAGAGGTCACTCTGCTAGGCCAAATCGTTAATCTTTATGGTCGGCATGAATTTTCAAAGGTCGATGGAAAATGCCCATTCGTCCAGCTCCTTGAGGCAGTCTGCGCGGTTGATGGTATGGAGCGCGTGCGCTTCACCTCACCCCACCCAATCGGCTACCGCGATGATCTCATCGACGCCTTCACCCGCCTGCCAAATCTCGTGGAGCACGTCCATCTTCCGCTTCAAAGCGGCTCGGACCGAATTTTGAAAATCATGCGTCGAGGATATACGGCTGAAAAATTCCTTAGCCTTGTCAAACGCATCCGCGCGGCAAGACCAGGCATGGCGATCACCACCGATGTCATTGTCGGATTTCCCGGGGAAACCGATGAGGACTTTGAAATGACGCGCGCCCTCTGCGAGGAGGTCTCCTTCGACAATGCGTTTGTATTCCGTTACTCGCCGCGCCAAAACACACCTGCCGCCACAATGGATGAGCAGGTTCCAGAGGAGGTCAAGGAGCACAGAAACCAAGAACTACTTGAAGTAGTAAACAGACACTGCTCGGATAAATTGCAATCACTCGTAGGCAAAAGCGTCGAGATTCTCTGTGAAGGCCCCAGTCGCCACAATCCGAACCGTCTCACCGGGCGCACCCGCACGAACAAAATTGTCATTTTTGAGGGATCTCCCCGCCATGTCGGATCCGTGTTCCCAGTGAATATAACCCACGCCAGCGGATTCACGCTTTATGGCGATCCGGTACTTCACCTTGATTGATGGCCGCCTTAGCTCCGGCAAATACAGCAAGCGCACCACCCTTCACCCCATCAAGGCCATGCGCTTGTTGAATACACTTCTCAGCACCACCCTGCTGGGGCTTGCCGCAGCAATCACCTGTCAACACGCCTCCGCCGATTGGCTGCTCTCGCAGCCGGGTTGGAATCACAGTTTCCCCGCAGACCACAGCAATCACCCGGGGTTCAAGACTGAGTGGTGGTATTTCACCGGCAACCTCCGCAACGATTCCGGTGATGAGTTTGGCTACCAACTGACATTTTTTCGCCAAGGCGTGCTTGATCCATCGCGCACTGTTCCAGAGGGATCACGCTTCATCCAACGCGACATGAAATTTGCCCACTTCGCGGTTTCCTCGATTACAGAAAAAAAATTCCATCATTTCCAAAAGGTTTCACGTGGAGCCTTCAGCGAGGCCGGCTTCGACAAGGGATCAACCATCACGTGGATCGATGACTGGAGTTGTGAGCGCACCGGCCTCCATTCATTTCGCTTGAAGGCATCGAGTGAGAACATCCTTGTCGACCTCCAGATCAACTCTTCCGCCCCACCCTTGCTCCATGGGGAAAACGGACTAAGCCGCAAATCTGCGGGCGAGGGTCGCGCGTCTCACTATTACTCGCTCACCCGCATGAATACGATAGGAACGCTAAGCCTCAACGGCGCTGCACACCACGTTCGTGGCTTGACATGGTTTGACCACGAATGGGCAACCAACCAACTCGACTCACATCAGGCGGGCTGGGATTGGTTTAGCCTCCAATGCGACGACGGATCGGATCTCATGCTTTTCCAAATCCGCACGACAAATGGGGGCCGCGATCCGTTTTCCTCTGGTACTTGGACCGACGCCTCCGGAAATCAAGTCCACATCCGGGAGGAGGACTTCTTTCTCGAACCGGTCGAGTGGTGGACCAGCCCAAAGACAAAAGCCCAATATCCCGTTTCATGGAAAATTCGGATCCCCGGGCTGGGCATCGATCTCCTCATTGCCGCCCGCTTTCCCTCGCAGGAACTCGCCATCGAGCCGATCGCATATTGGGAAGGGGCAGTTGCCGCCAAAGGCATGAAAGACAATCAACCACTCCGTGCCAAAGGCTATCTCGAGATGACGGGCTACGCTGGTCGGATCGTGGGCATGCAGGCCCCTTGACCCGCTTTCCCAAAAAAAGCCATTTTTTGGCTTGCAACGGTGTTGTTGCCCAATAACCTCCTCGCTCCCGTAAGGCGCAGAGGTGAAGCTATCCCATGTTCGACAGGAAGCTTCCCACTCGCGCTCTTCCGCGAATCGACAAGAAACATTTCAGCATGCCCACAATTAATCAACTCGTCCGCAAAGGACGCCTGAAAGCCAAACTTAAATCCAAGTCCCCTGCGCTGGTGAACTGCCCACAACGCCGCGGCGTGTGCGTGCAGGTCATGACCCGCACCCCAAAAAAGCCGAACTCCGCGCTTCGCAAGGTTGCCAAGGTTCGCCTCACCAACGGCCAAGAAGTTATCGCCTACATCCCCGGCGAAGGGCACAACCTTCAAGAACACTCGATTGTTCTCGTTCGCGGCGGCAAGGTGAAAGATCTTCCAGGTGTGCGCTACCACATCGTTCGCGGGACCCTCGATAGCCTTGGGGTCGACGGCCGACGCCGTGGCCGCTCGAAATATGGCGCCAAGCGTCCGAAGCCCGGCCAAGAAGAGACCAAGGGCAAAAAAAAGAAATAATCCCGAGACCCTTTAAAAGTTAAAATCTATGTCACGTCGCCGCAGAGTTATTCACAAGGAAGTCAAAAAAGACGCCCGCTACGCCAGTCCTATCGTTGCAAGCCTCATCAGCACGATCATGACAAATGGTAAAAAATCCATTGCGGAGCGCATCGTTTACACAGCCATCGACAAAAGCCACGAGGGCAGCGACACGATCGACCCGCTCGAGACCCTGAACAAGGCTGTCGAAAACGTTCGCCCTCGCCTCGAAGTCAAGTCACGCCGTGTTGGCGGATCCACTTATCAAGTTCCCATGGAAGTCCCAGCCGGCCGCCAAATCGCTCTTGCGATGCGCTGGATCGTTACATTTGCAAACAACCGCAAAGGAGTTCCAATGGAAAACGCCCTTGCTTACGAGCTCAAGGACGCAGCAGCTGGTCAAGGTAATGCGATCAAAAAGCGCGACGACATGCACAAAATGGCCCAAGCCAATCGTGCTTTTGCCCACTTCCGCTGGTAGTATGCATTTACGAAGCGGGCGGTTTTTTCCCCACAGGAAAAACCGCCCTCTTTTTTATACAGATCTCCTCACCCTCCCTTTCTTAATCTAAAAAATAACGAACACCATGGCAGCAACAGAATCCTCGAATCCGAACTCCCCCAACCGTGCTTTCCCGCTCGACCGCACTCGCAACATCGGTATCGCCGCACATATCGATGCAGGCAAAACCACCACCACAGAGCGTATTCTTTTCTACACCGGCATGATCCACAAGATCGGTGAAGTGCACGAGGGCACCACTGTCACGGATTGGATGGAGCAAGAACGCGAGCGCGGCATCACGATCACCTCGGCGGCCACCACCTGTTCTTGGCTTCAGCGCAAAGAAGAAGGCCTCTATAAAGCATTTGAGGAAACAAAAATGCGCGTTAACATCATCGACACTCCAGGCCATGTCGATTTCACTGCCGAGGTTGAGCGCTCCCTGCGTGTCCTTGATGGCGCCGTCGCCGTATTCTGCGGTGTCGCCGGCGTGCAGCCCCAATCGGAAACCGTCTGGCGTCAAGCCACCAAGTATGGGGTGCCTCGTATTGCCTTCGTCAATAAAATGGATCGTACTGGAGCCGATTTCGAGGCAGCTGTCGCTTCGATGAGAAGCAAGCTCAATGCGAATGCATGGCCTATCCTCATTCCGCTTGGCAAGGAAGACACCCTCCAAGGTCAGATCGACGTCATCAACCAAAAGGCGATCATCTATAACGATAGTGATGCCATGGGATCCGTCTACGATGTTGTTGACATTCCTGCCGACCTTAAAGACATGGCCAAAGCTGCCTACGAAGACCTCGTCTCGCAAATGTGCGATCTCGATGAGGAAATCGGGATGTTTTACCTAGAGGAAAAACCCATCACCATCCAACACTTGAAAGCAGCTATTCGTCGCCAGACGATTGCGAACAAGTTTGTGCCTGTTGTCGGTGGTTCTGCATTCAAAAATAAAGGCGTTCAAACCCTTGTCGACGCTGTTGTGGATTACCTCCCCAGCCCGCTCGACATCGCGCCAGCCAAAGGCCAAAACCCTGACAACGGCGAGCCAATGGAAGCCGTCTCCAATGACAACAGTAAGTTTTGCTCGCTAGCGTTTAAACTCTGGAGCGATCCCTTCGTTGGCAAGCTCGTCTTTTTCCGCGTTTATTCCGGTAAGCTTTCCAAAGGCGACACCGTCTACAACCCTCGCACAAATAAACGCGAGCGGATCAGCCGCCTCATCCAGATCCAGGCTGACAAGCGTGAGGATATTGATACCTGCTACTCCGGTGATATCGCTGCCATCGTGGGAATTAAAAACATCACAACTGGCGACACGCTTTGCGATGAAGACTACCCGATCCTACTTGAGCCACCGTCCTTCCCCGATCCCGTCATCTCGATGGCTGTTGAACCAAAGACCAAAGTGGATCAAGAAAAAATGGCCGTTGGTCTCCAACGTCTCGCTGAGGAAGACCCCACATTCCGCGTCTTCACTAACGAGGATACAGGGCAAACAATCATCGCTGGCATGGGTGAACTCCATCTTGAAATCATCCGCGACCGCCTCCTGCGTGAGTTCAAGGTTGAGGCCAACTCTGGGAAACCTCAGATCGCTTTCAAAGAGACAATCCTCACGCCTTCCGAGGGCGAAGGAAAACTGGTGAAGCAATCCGGTGGACGCGGCCAATATGGTCACGTTATTTGTCGAGCCACACCAAATGAGCGTGGCAAGGGCCTCACCATCGCAAACAAGGTCGTTGGCGGCACTATTCCTAAGGAGTACATTCCCGCCGTCGAAAAAGGCTTCAAAGAGGCTGTCCTCAACGGCGTTGTCGCAGGATACCCGGTCATCGATGTCCATGTGGATATCATTGACGGCTCCTACCATGACGTGGACTCGAACGAAATGGCATTTAAAATGGCAGCCATTTTCGCTCTCAAAGACGCCATGAAGAAGGCTAAACCAATCCTTCTCGAGCCAATTATGAAGGTCGAAAATGTTACTCCTGAAGAGTTCCAGGGTGACATTATGGGAGACCTCAATCGCCGCCGTGCGCGGATCCAAGGCATGGAAACAAAAGGAAACCTTTGCACCGTTAACGCTGACGTGCCATTGGCTGAGATGTTCGGTTATGCCACCGCCATCCGATCCCTCTCAAAGGGTCGCTCCTCTTACTCGATGGAACCTTCACACTTCGATCAGGTACCAGCCCAAGTCCTCGCGGCTGTTCAAGCGGAACAGAAAGCCTAAAACCTTAAAGCAGATTTAAAAAAACCCGCACCGGTACATGCCGGTGCGGGTTTTTTGTGTCTTTGCCTTTTGTATGCTTGAGATGATATTTGAGGCATTCACTCTGATTCCAACCAACTAATCGGGATACCAACACCATGCTCAAAACACTGCAAAAAATCATCTGTTGCAGTATTGCCTTGCTACAAACAGCAATCATTCATGCGGAAGATTTCAGTGCCGCGCAAATCATCTCCGATGCCCGCTTAAACCCGTTGGGCAATGAGATCACACTCAACGCTCAACTGCGTGCTGGTTCGGTGAAAGTTCCATTTATCTTGGCCGTGAAAGATCGTTCTGTGAGTTACACTTTTGAGAATCCCGATCAGTCGATCATCCTTGCTATGGATGGCGAAGTCTCGCGATTGAGTGAATCGCTCGGAGCCGATGTAAAACCTGTGTCTCTAACCCGCCTTTCAGAATCCGTCCGCGGTGGCCTTATCACCTATGAGGACCTCTCTCTTGGATTCCTGCACTGGCCAGATCCAAAGCTCCTAGGAGAGGAAACCGTACGAACTCGTCGGGCTTGGAAAATAGAAATCTCCGCCCCTTCTGCTTCCTCTCAGTACGCCGCTGTGCGTGTCTGGGTGGACAAGGCGTCGTCAGCACTTTTGCGGATCGAAGGTTATGATTCCGAAGGCAAATTATCAAAAAGGCTCGAAGTCGTTTCAGCTCGTAAAATCGATGGCTGCTGGATGCTCAAGCAGATGCGCGTGGAACGCATCGACCCTTCAAACCGCAAAACAACAGGCATCACCTATCTGGAGGTTTTGGGAAAAGCGAATTGACTCCAATGGCCTATGCCTTGGCGTAGACCTCGGATCCTTTTTCGACAAACTCGCGTGACTTTTCTTCCATTCCCTTTTTCAGCGCCTCTTCCTCGGCGATGCCTTGCTCTGCTGCATATTTCCGCACGTCCTCCGTTATCTTCATGCTGCAAAAGTGCGGACCGCACATCGAACAAAAGTGCGCCGTCTTAGCGCCCTCCTGCGGCAGCGTTTCGTCGTGGAATTCGCGAGCCGTTTCAGGATCGAGCCCCAGATTGAACTGGTCCTCCCAACGGAATTCAAACCTAGCCTTGGAGAGGGCATTATCGCGGTATTGCGCGCCGGGGTGCCCTTTCGCAAGGTCGGCGGCATGCGCCGCGATCTTGTAAGCGATCACCCCGTCCTTCACATCTTTTTTGTTGGGGAGCCCTAGATGTTCCTTGGGCGTGACGTAGCAGAGCATCGCGCAGCCATACCAACCGATCATGGCGGCACCGATCCCGCTGGTGATGTGGTCGTAGCCTGGAGCAATATCCGTGGTCAACGGCCCGAGGGTGTAAAAT
>CALAPX010000354.1 GCA_937888355.1 uncultured Spartobacteria bacterium | reverse complement strand
TAAGGAAGAACTTTTTGAGACTCCGCCAGAGTGCGCGATGGATATGGCCCGCGCCTCAAAAAACCCGCTGCGGAAGCTGTATTTTTGGACTCTGCATTGGGCGGACACGAAGTTTGCGATACCGGTCCTGTTTTTCATTTCCTTCATCGAATCATCATTTTTCCCGATTCCTCCGGATGTTCTGCTCATGGCGATTTGTTTCGCCAAGCCTGCGAAATGGATCCAAGCAGCACTCTGGTGCACGGTTGGTTCGGTGCTTGGGGGTGTGCTGGGTTGGTACATCGGATGGGGGCTTTGGGAGATGGTCGGTCAACCAATTGTGGTGTTCTACCACGGTGAGGTGGTCATGGATCACGTGAAGGAACTGTACACGACTTACGGCTTCTGGGGCATCCTTGTGGCGGCGATCACTCCGATCCCCTATAAAGTATTCACCATCGCCTCAGGCATGTTCCAATTCAGTCTTCCGCTATTGATTGTTGCATCCATTATCGGACGTGGTTTCCGATTCTTCGTTGTTTCCGGTCTGATTCGTATCTTCGGCGTCAAGGTACGCGATTTCATCGAAAAGCGCCTCGAGATATGCTTGATTGTAGGCACAATTATCGGAATCGGTGGATTCGCCGCACTCAAGTTTCTGCGTTGAGGCTACATTCTCAGGCGCTCCTCAGGGAGGCGTGGGCCTGACGTAGCGTTGTGGTCAGCCGTTCAAGGTATGTCCACTCCTCGGCTAGTGTCCAAGTCAATGATGCATCGAAGGGAGTGGTCTTCAGAGTTCGGGTGCGGTTTTCCAGTTGCTCCATGCTCTCCAGAACGCGTTTTTTAGCGGTGGAGATGCGCTGTTCGCAGGCCTTTGATTTTGCCAATAAGCTCGCACGAACAATCGGTGAGGTTGTGTGTGCGAGTTGATCGGCAAGTGTTGTTGCTTCACGCGCGGCTTCGCCCGTGCTTGAGAACAGTTCCCAGTCCGGTGCCGGCTTGTGTTCCGGGACGAAGCTTGGAGCAAGTAAATCGACCAGATGTTTCAACCTGGCTGCAGGTGATTCAAGAATGCGCCGCGCCTCGTTCAATTCCGTGGCTTTGGAAACATCTCCTCCGAGCTTGTCTGGGTGGGCGGTGGCGATGCGTTGGTGGTGGTGGGACTTGATCTCTTCAAGATCCAACCACGCACTATGAGGTAATTCCAGTTCGGCAAAAAAATCCTTCACGCCGAAAAGCTTTCGCCGCAAGAGCAGTGAGCGACAGCGTTGGGATTGGTGACTTTAAATCCGCCTTTTTGCAGGTCGTCGCTGTAGTCCAGTTCCGATCCGCTTACAAAAAGGGCGCTTTTCGGATCGACCACCACGCGGACTTGATTCGATTCAACAAGGATATCTCGGTTTGCCGGACCATCAACGAGATCCATTTTGTATTGGAGGCCGGAGCACCCTCCTCCAATGACCGCGACACGCAGCGCGCCGCCGGGTCTACCTTGTTTGGAAAGAAGTGAGCGCAAGCGTTCGCTGGCAGCACCAAGGACGCGAATCAACTTTTCATTTCCGATGCGATATTGGACGGCTTCCATGAGTTGGAGAACATGCACAGCTCTGCGACAGGCGCAAGGCAATCAGAGAGGGTCGAAGACAAATCTTGGATCGTTCCAATCGCGCGGGAAGGCAAAACGGAATGGAGCAGATCCCCGGAAAAGGGGATCGTTGAAATATGGATCGAGGGTCCATCTCGATCCACGGGGGTGCTTGGCTTTGCTTGCTTCGTGTTGGGCGAGCGATTGAGCAAGATGGATAATGAGACCAGATCCAGCTCCCGCGTCCAAAAGTTGCTGGAATTCTGCGCGGGTAAAACTGTAGGGCGCATGAGTGCTCTTGATATATGCCACAATTCCGGTTTCTGAGACGCGCGCCTTCAGAAGCGAGAGAATGTCATCGAAATCCAATACGCGTCCGGTGCTGATACGTTTGATCGTGCCTGATGGCACGCCGCGTTGTCCGAGTTGGGCGAGGATTGCAGGTGATACAGATGGTTGTTCGAGCGAGGCGCAAGATGGCGCTAGAATAAGGAGTGCCGTTAGGAAGAGGAGAGCGGCGAGGTGATTCATGAGAATTGCAAGAGGGGGGGATCCATTTGCACAAGTGAAAGAGGAAAGCTATGGCGGTGAGGGGGGGATTCGAACCCCCGGTAGCCTTTTGGACTACGGCGCTTTAGCAAAGCGCTGCTTTCGACCACTCAGCCACCTCACCTGAATTGGACGGAAAAGGAAACACCAAACAGAGCTGAGGTCAAACACCAACATATGGCATCTTCACAGGCGGTGGGCTTGATTGGATCGGCTGGATCCATAACATACCGCGATGATTTCGATCCGGGAGGATTGCGGCGTTGGTCAGGTTTCGGCATTTCAAAAGGAAGTCGAGGAGATGTTCTCGGAAACGGGGCGCTTGTCGGCGGGGAATGGCTTTGAATACCGTGCCGAGCAGCAGCGCATGGCCGGAGCTGTGGCGGCCAGCATCGAGCAGGGCGGACATCTTGTTGTGGAAGCGGGCACAGGTGTCGGCAAATCCTTGGCCTATCTTGTTCCTGCTTTGCTTTATGCGATCCGCACAAAGCGGAAGGCGGTGATCAGTACCCACACAATCGCATTGCAGGAACAACTCATGTTCAAGGATATTCCCCTTGTTCAGCAAATCATTCCAGAGGAGTTCGAGGCGGTGCTATTGAAGGGGCGCCAGAACTATCTGTGCACGACACGTCTGGCGCGAGCGATCGGCCAGTCCAAAGATCTCTTCACAACGCCACAGCATGCCGAGCTTGAGCGGATTCGCGAGTGGAGTTTGCAAACAAAAGATGGGTCGCTGAGTGATTTTAGCGAGCAACCGGATCCTGCTGTATGGGAGGAGGTGCGAAGCGAGCAGCACTTGTGCACACCAAAAACATGTCTCCCGGGATCCGGGTGTTTTTATCAAAACCTCCGCCGCCGTGTGGCAAATGCCCGAGTAGTCGTTCTGAACCACGCTCTCTTTTTCACATTGCTCAATGGCGTTGAGGACGCGGAACACCGCACCGGCGGCCTGCTCTTTGCCAATGATTTCGTTGTATTCGATGAGGCGCACACGTTGGAGGAGGTGGCTGCTCGCCATATTGGGATGGAATTGTCTCAGCTCGGCATACGCCGCGCAATCCAGCGCCTCTACAATCCACGCACAAAAAAAGGGTTGTTCCAGATTCTTAAAAATGGTCCTGCGTGCCGTGCTGTGGGCGACATGCTGCCCGTTGCTGACACATTTTTTCAAAGTGTTGCTGAGCGCTGCGTCTTCAAGCGTGGCCGCGAATATCGAGTGAGGGAGCCAGATTTAGTAGATGGCTCGGAGATGGCTACCGCACTTGTTCGCTTAGGCGAGTTGGTGGCGATTGAGGCTGGAAAATGCGAGGGTGAGACTCATATCGCCGAACTGCAAGAGGCCGCCCGTAAACTTCGTGCCGCCCGTTCGGGTGTCGCTGATTTTTTGGCCTTGGAGGATCCTGGGCAGGTCTATTGGGTTGAGCAATATGGTCGGGCTGAGCAATTTTGCACCTTGCGAACCGCACCAGTGGATCTGGCTGACGCGCTACGGCGGTTGCTTTTCCGGGAGGGGGCATGCACGGTGATGACCAGCGCGACACTCTCGGTTGGCGCTCCAGACCTCGGGTATTTTCGTGAGCGCGTCGGTGCGGAGGAGGTTCCTGCACTGCAGATTGGCAGTCCATTTGACTATGAACGCCAGATGTCGCTGCATCTTGTCGAGAAGATGCCGGAACCCAAGGGGTCAGGCTACGAGGAGTCGCTGGCAAAGTGGATTCTTCATTTCACCGAAAAAAGCAAGGCCCGGGCGTTTGTCCTCTTCACCAGTTATCAAACGATGAGGAATGTCGCCGAATTGGCGGAGCTGGAATTTGAAAAGCGTGGGTGGCACCTTCTGATGCAAGGGGGTGGCATGCCTGCTCAGCGTATGGTCGCTGAGTTCAAGGAAAACCCACACAGCGTCCTCTTTGGGGTCTCAAGTTTTTGGACCGGCGTCGATGTTCCGGGTGATGCTCTCTCGAGTGTGATCATCACACGTCTTCCCTTCGCCACGCCTGACCATCCACTTACCGAGGCCCGCCTCGAGGCAATTGAGGCCCAGGGTGGAAGGGCTTTCGACGGGTACTCCCTGCCCGAGGCGATCCTGAAGCTCCGGCAGGGCGTTGGCCGCCTTATCCGGAGCAAGTCCGACGCGGGAACGATCGTCATTCTCGATAGCCGGATTTTGACGAAGCCATACGGAAAGGCTTTTCTTCGCGCCATGCCAAAGTGTCCTGTGGAGATCCACTAAACGAGTTGCATTCTCTTCGCCTTCCCGCCACGGTTAATTGATGGACAACGCATCACACATCGCAGCCAAATCTCCTGCCAAAGTCACCCTCGAAGCCGGCAAGGATTATTGGTATTGCACCTGTGGTCTCTCCAAGAATCAGCCATTTTGCGACGGTTCCCACAAGGGATCGGCATTTGCACCCGAGAAATTCACTGCAGAAAAGGATGGGGACGCTTGGCTCTGCCAGTGCAAACAGACCGCGAACGCGCCGTTTTGCGATGGATCTCACAAGGCGCTCTGACCGCGTCTCATCGACTTTCTTAGTTCTTCCGTCCAAAGAACCAGACTGGCCAAGGTAACGAGCAAGGCGAGCGTCGTGCCGTGAATCGGCACCGTGTGGAAGAGGTTGTTCATTGGTGGGGCATAAACCGCCAGCAATTGAAGGGACATTCCCAGGACGAGTCCTCCGAGCAGCCATTTGTTCCTGAAAATGCGAAGTCCGAGGGCCGATTGGATCGCGCTTTCGCAGTTCAGCACATTGAACCACTGGCAGAGTGCGACGAGG
>CALAPX010000353.1 GCA_937888355.1 uncultured Spartobacteria bacterium | reverse complement strand
AAAATTGACCGTCTTTTCGAGGTCGTTCACCCGGTAGCGGGTGTGGAGCAATTTTGTGACCATGCGTTATGCCTATCACACCGCGGCGCCCGCTGTCTCCCCGTTTCGCGGAATGCCCTTGGCACACAGCTCCCATGAATGCACCTGATCGAGGATGACCTCCCCCATCCCCGGATCCGTGCCGACCGCCCGCGAATAAAAAAGCCGCCGCCCGTCGAGCAGATGCGGATTCTTCCGCTCCCGCTCGCCCGCATCGCCGCCGCCCGTGATGCCGAGCAAACCCGGGATGTCCTCGTCGCTGTGCAATCCGTCCGCGATGAAAAACGGCACGGCAATCACCTCCCGGCACGGCGTGATCGTGCGCCAGTCCTCGATCTTCGGCGGCGTTTCCATAAACGCCCCGTGCACCTCGGCAAAAATACCACGCGCCCGGATGGCCTCCACCTGCGCCTCGACCGCTTCCGAACTCCGCGTATCGAGCGGCGTGCCGTGGCCGAGCACGAGCAAAGCGGCCTGTGCATAATCGACCCCGGGCGCCACCTCCCGTGCGCGATGGAGCAACACTTCGGTCATGCGTGGATGCCCCCCGACGGGCAAACACAACCGCAGAACCTGTCCCTTGTCATTTTTGGTCACCGGTCCGGTCAGCCCGAGTTCCTTCGGGATCACATTGCGCACAAAATATCCTTCCACCGTAAAATTCGGCACCACGAAAACCTCCTGCTTGGTCAACGCATCCAAAGCTTCCCGCAGCCCCGGCTTCTCCTTCCAAAACCCGCAAGCCACCTCACCGAACAACCCCGAGTCCCGCAACCGCTCGGTCAATTCCCGAGTCGGCCGGCTCGACGTCGCATTGACACTCGATCCATGCGCCAGGATCAAAAGCGCGGCATCCGTCTTCGGAGCAAAAGGAGCCTTCATCCCCGCATTTGTAGCGCCAGCTCACAACAGCCGGAACCCAAATATGGCCACCTCTCTTGTGGTAGGGCGGGGCCTCCGGACCCGCCGCGCGCCCTGAATGAGGGTGATCCCCCAGTTACTCCCAGCACACACCCGCCAGTGTGCCGCTCCACCCACTTAAAACTTAAAACTCCCTCCCCCCTCACCCCCTCACTCAGGTTTCAGGTCTCGGCCTTCATCCCTCTTTTTCCTCCTCCTCCACCCTCCACGCAGGCCGCAAACTCAAGTCTCAGCCTTTGTCCTTCCACTTCTCCTTTATCTCCCACCCGACAACCGCTAAATCTCCCCGCCTGCCATGACCATTGCCATCCTCTATCTGGCCCTCGGGCTCGTCCTTCTCTACTACGGCGCGGAAGCGCTCGTGCGTGGCAGTTCGTCGCTGGCCCTGCGCCTCGGACTCTCCCCGCTGGTCATCGGCCTCACCGTGGTCGCCTTCGGCACCAGCTCACCGGAACTGGTCGTCAGCCTCAAGG
>CALAPX010000352.1 GCA_937888355.1 uncultured Spartobacteria bacterium | reverse complement strand
AACATCCGATTCTAATAAGAAGCCAGACTTGCACAGCAACAAAACTCAACAGAAAGTAATATTATGAACAACGTACAACCTATCGCGCCAACAGGCTCACCAGCTTGGCCGGAGGTCAATGCGGCCACTGCCAAGAGCAACATGACCGCACCTCAGGTCGGAGCCAGTCAAGTTCCAATCCGTGATTCCGTTATTGCTACCGGCAAAACGGACTTGCCCGAAAAGAAAACCATGAACGACACGCTTCAAGCGCCTCATCGTGAAATGGTCCGTGAATGGGTTGGAACCCAACTTGAGGTGCGCCCCGGCGAGGTAAAAAAAGGCCTTGAATGGAATATGGACCCGCATTATCCTCAATTGAACGTCGTCAATGGAATTGCAACTTTGTTTGTAAATTCCGCACTGACAGACGGGACAATCTCTTAATGCTTTGAGTTCGCAAAACCCGCTTAACATTTATCGGAAGACTGCAGCAACGACCGCTAGTCCCGGAGAACTGGTCTTAATGTTATATGATGGAGCAATGCGATTCTTGTCAGCGGCGGAACTAGGCTTCAATGAAGAAAATTTTGCTCGTCGCAATGAGTTGATTCACAATAATATAATGCGGACTCAAGCGATCATTACGGAGTTGCAGGCGACCTTAAACATGGAGCAGGGGGGAGCGTTTTCCGAAAATCTCTACCGGCTTTACGACTTCATGCAAAATCATTTAAATCAAGCTAATAGAGAAAAAGACGTCGAAAAAATCAAGGTCGTTTCTGGTTTTCTGCAGGATATTCGTGATGCTTGGGCTCAAATGCTCCTGCAAGTTGCTTCCGAGGGAGCGACATCGGGCACGGGTCAGGGACTTGGGGCCAAATGCTAAGAACCAATGGTGTAGAGGCGTCTTTGCCGCCACGGTTGGAAAACCTTCTCGCTACCTATGAAAAAAACCTCCAATTGGAGGTTTTTTTCATTCGTAACAAAGCTACCGAGAGTCTGCTGGAGATCCTGCCCCAGCAAGGGGACTTGATTCGAGCGATCGAAGAAATGTTGCCGACTCTAGAGCTGCCATCCGCTTCTGCTGCGGTGTTGAGAGCGCGCTTGCTGGCAGCGGATGCAATACGGGAGGGCAATCAGCTCGAGATCGCTCACGAGGCAGACGAATTGAAGAATGAGTTGCAGGAAATGAATGCAGCCAGAATCAGGATTCGGCAAATGCGCCACATCTCAAAAACCGCCTACGTGCAAGAAGAGCCCACTTCTCGGTTGCAGGATTGGGCATAGGCACAGGCGCTAAATTGCGACATTCAACAATGCGAGAGCTTTGTTTTTTTCCATGAAAATCGCTCAGGAATTCCGGGAATTTATCTCACGCGGGAATGTCGTCGATTTGGCGGTGGGCGTGATTATCGGTGCCGCCTTTGGAAAAATTGTGAACAGCTTGGTGGCGGATGTTATCATGCCGCCAATTGGCGCGTTATTGAAGGGGGTCAATTTCAGTTTGCTGTATATTTCGCTGGATGGCGTTAAATATGAGACACTCGCCAAAGCCAAGGAGGCGGGCGCGCCAGTGATTGGGTATGGCATATTTGTGAATACGGTGATCGAGTTTTTGATTATCGCTGCCTGCGTCTTTTCTTTGGTGAAAGTGGTGAACAAACTCAAACGGGCTGAAGAGAAGCCAGCAGAGCCAGCGGCGCCATGCCGCACCGAGGAGCTGCTCGAGGAAATTCGTGATGCGTTGAGGAAATAGGGCGATGGCTTTTTGAATTCCCAAAGAATCCGATTGCATTCCTCTAGCAATGGGATCAGTCTGCACACCCTTTTTTTAACCATTATGAGTCAGCATCCCAGTTTGAAAGGCCAAGGCGCCATTAAAGCCAAACGCAGTGTTTTGAAGCGCTTTGAGCGCGTAGATCTCCTTCGCAAGAGGGGCCAATTTAAGGAAGGCCAGCGCGTCATTGGTCTTCCAAAAACAAAACCGGAGGAATAACCTTGACCTCATGCGGCTGAACCGTTTTCTGGCTGCCGCAGGGTTTGGTTCCCGTCGGTCCTGCGAGCAATTGATTTCCGGTGGGCATGTGGTGATCAATGGCCACAAGACCACTGTATTGGCCACTCAAATCGAGGAGGGTGATGATGTGCGGGTTGATGGGCGTCCCGCTCGCGCAGCTGTACAGCTCACGATTCTCTTCAACAAGCCTCGTGGTTATGTCGTTACCCGATCCGACGAGCGAGGGCGGCGAACCATTTACGATCTGCTTCCGGCAAGCCATTCGTCATTGTTTCATGTGGGGCGACTCGACAAGGAAAGCGAGGGATTGTTGTTAATGACCAATGATGGGATCCTCGCGCAAGAACTTACCCACCCCAGCCATGGAATCGAAAAGGAATACGAGGTCGAATTGGACAAGGCCTTCGACTTCTCGCATGTTGAAAAATTGTTAAAGGGAATTCATATCGAAGGGGGCAGAGGTAAGTTCGAAAGGGTTCGTACGATAGCTCCTAAAAAATTATGTGTGGTTCTTCGCCAAGGAATCAAACGACAAATCCGTCTCATGTTTTACACTCTTGGCTATGAGGTCGAACGTCTCCGAAGAATTCGCATTGGGAAGTTGCTCGATAACCGTTTGCCTCAGGGCGCATGGCGTCCATTATCGGTGAAAGAAAGAGGATTGCTAAGGGATGCTCCTAAAAAAGCTGTGGCCCCCCAAAAATCTCATCCACTTCGACAGGCAAGTTAGTTTCATGTCTGCCCGCCTGAAGTTGGACGAGGCGATGATGCGTGTTGCGCTGGGGGAAGCACGCAGGGGGATAGGAAAAACATCGCCCAATCCCGCAGTGGGGGCTGTTTTAGTGTGTGCAGGGAAAATACTGTCAAAAGGGTGGCACCATTCTTCTGGTGCCCCTCATGCGGAAATTGTGGCTTTAGGAAAACTTCGAGGGAACTCGTCAGTCAAGGGTGCCACTCTTTACATTACGCTCGAGCCATGCTCCACCCATGGGAAGACGCCGCCCTGTACTGAGGCGATTATTGCCGCAGGGATCGAGCGGGTGGTTTATGGAGCAAGGGATCCGAATCCAAAGCATGCAGGACGTGCAGTCGACATTTTGAAGCGAGCCGGCATTGATGTGTGTTGGGGCGTGCTTGGTGAGGAGTGTGAGGAGCTCAATCGTTATTGGAACAAGTGGATCCGCACCGGCATGCCTTATGTCACGGCGAAGTGCGGCATGACGCTCGATGGGAGAATCGCTTCACCGCCAGAAAGGCGTTGGATTACTTCTGAGGCCGCGCGCCGCGATTTGATGCGGCTTCGCGCTGAGTGTGGCGGGATATTGATCGGAGGAGAGACGGCGCGTGTGGACAATCCCCGCCTCACCGTGCGCGGGGTGCCGGTGACTCGGCAACCATTGAGAGTGGTCTGGTCTCGCTCCGGCAATCTTGATCGCAAATGTTTCCTGCTGACCGATGAGCACCGTGACCGAACATTGGTGTATCGAGGGCGTTCGTTGAGGAGTGTTTTAAGAGATCTCGGCCGCCGCGGTGTAGAGCATGTGCTGATCGAGGGTGGTGGAAAGACTTTGGGGGCGGCGTTTGACCAAAAGCTTGTGGATCGACTGGTGTTTTATATTGCACCGGTTCTTACTGGAGGCGGTGTGCCCGCAATTGGCGGTATTGGATCCAAAGATAACGAATCAGGGTTGAGGTTGATCAATCCGGCTTTCAAACGCGTTGGACCTGATATAAAAGTTACTGCAGAAATCGCTAGGCCTTAAGGTTGACTCAACGCGTGAGAGGCGTCAGGAGCATCGGGCTCTGTGAATCGCTTTCAAAGGGAACGGCCTCAGAATAGAAGCCAACAAAATTCTTCCCGCTTCGTTGCAGAATGGCGGTGTAGTAAATCCAGCCGTTATCCTTCATCAGAAGGTATGCTGTTGTGCCGTGCACCGTCCCATCAACCTCGTAGCTGCCGATCGACCCGGTGACAGTGCCGGCATGTTGCTCAAGTCGAGCGATGCCCCAGCCAGGATCCCCGGGGGCCCACGAACCCGAGATTGTGGTGCCAGGAGTGCCTTTGTTCTCGGCCAACCAGGCGACGGCTGACTGGCTGTTTTTGGCGTATTTTTCTTTGATATTGCACGAAGAAAGAAGAATTACCGTCGCGCAGATCAAAGTAATTATATGGGGTTTCATCACATTTTTAATCCAGCGAGTTATTGGTGCTGGCAAGTGGAATAATCATTCGGTGGGATTTCACCTGATTCCGTAGTTGGCGTAGAGGAAAGGGAGTGGTTTTATTGCTGTCTCATGATTGAACGCTATTCATTGCCCGGGATGAGGTCTGTTTGGACCGAACAGAGAAAATTGGAAATCTGGCTGGAGATTGAAACCCTCGCCTGCGAGGCGATGGCTGAATTGGGAACGATTCCCGTTGCCGATGCAGCAGAGATTCGTGCAAAGGGAGCCTTCGATATCGAAAAAATAAAAGAGATCGAGAAGCGCACCAACCATGATGTGATCGCGTTTCTAGAGGACGTGGCTTCGCATGTGGGACCCGCCGCGCGCTGGATTCACCAAGGGCTGACATCCTCCGATTTGCTCGACACAACGCTTGCGGTTCAGATGGCCGAATCCTGCGACATTCTGGAGAAAGATATCCTTGCCTTGCGCGAGGCGGTGTCTGAACGCGCCAAAGAGCACAAGTTCACTCCAATGATTGGCCGCAGTCACGGCATCCATGCTGAACCAATTACCTTCGGATTGAAAATGGGATTGATGTATGACGAATTTACCAGGGCCTTGGAGCGGTTGCGCGAAATGCGCAAGCGGATTGAAGTCGGAAAAATCAGCGGGGCTGTTGGAACGCATGCGCATCTTGATCCGCGGGTGGAGGAGTTTGTTTGCCAGCGCCTGGGCTTGAAGGCCGCGCCGCTATCAACGCAAATTTTACAGCGGGACCGTCACGCAGAATTTATGACCACGCTTGCCCTTATCGCCTCCAGTATTGATCGCTGGGCCACAGAGTTTCGCCACTTGCAGAGGACAGAAGTGCTGGAAGTGGAGGAGTATTTTAGCGAGGGGCAGAAAGGAAGTAGCGCGATGCCGCACAAGCGCAATCCAATCACCGGCGAGCGGTTGAGCGGCCTTGCGCGGGTGATCCGTGGAAATGCCATGGCAGCACTTGAAAATGTGGCACTCTGGCATGAGCGCGATATCAGTCACAGCTCTGTTGAGCGAATCATTCTTCCAGACAGCTGTACGCTGCTGGATTACATGCTTGTGACATTGAAGAAGCTCGTCACGAAGCTGATCGTGTATCCAGAAAACATGCGGAAAAATATGGAGTTGACCGGTGGCCTTTATGCCAGCCAAGCGGCCCTGCTCATGCTTACCGAAAAGGGTATGGAGCGCAAAGATGCTTACGAAGCGGTGCAGCGGGCAGCCATGAAGACGTGGAAACACAGGGATGGTCTTCCTAAAAACCTGGCAGAGGAACCTGAGGTGTCATCACGTCTTTCGGTGCAGGAAATTGAGAAGGCATGCTCACCTGAGCGTCACTTCCACCATGTCGAAGAAAAACTCCGCGCCATTGGAATCGGGTAGAACAATGATGCGGACAACTCCCTGGCAAATACGAATTTTTTTATGCGCCGGCCGAGGGGCATCTGTTTAAAATTAATAAAGCACATGGAAGAAAATATTTTAACAATCGGCCTCCCTTCTGGAAGTTTGATGGAGCCAACGATCGCCCTTTTTGCAAAGGCGGGTTTTTCGATTTCAGGTTCAAGCCGCTCTTATAGACCCTCGGTGGACGATCCAGAGCTGCGCATCCGCTTGCTGCGAGCTCAGGAAATCAGCCGTTACATTGAGCATGGTTACCTTGATTGCGGCATCACTGGCCGCGACTGGGTTGAGGAAAATTCCTCAGACATCCATGAAGTGGTTCAATTAGCCTACAGCAAAACGAGCTCTAATCCCACGCGCTGGGTGCTGGTAGTTCCCGAGGAGTCACCGATCAAGTGCACCGCAGATCTAGCAGGCAAGCGTGTCGCAACGGAAGCCGTGGGAATTACCAAACGTTTTTTCGAGCGTGCCGGAGTGCATGCGGAGATCGAATTTTCTTGGGGAGCGACAGAGGTCAAGGTGCCCGACCTGGTGGATGCCATTGTCGATATCACAGAGACCGGATCTTCGCTTAGAGCCAACAAGCTTCGGATCGTGGACACGCTCATGGAGTCGTATCCCGCCCTTTTCGCCAATCGCGCAATTTGGAAGTCTGATTGGAAGCGCGAGAAGATCGAGCGTGTCTCCCTTTTGCTCAAATCGGCCCTCGCGGCACGCGATCTCGTTGGGTTGAAAATGAATCTTCCTGAGGCGGGATTGAAAAAATTGCTTGAGGCATTGCCCGCATTAAGAAATCCTACTGTTTCGCCTCTGGCTCAACCCGGATGGGTCGCCATCGAAACGGTGATCGACGAGAAAATCGTCCGCGAGATTATTCCCAGCCTGAAATCACTCGGCGCAGAGGGAATCATCGAGTATCCGCTCAACAAAGTTGTTCATTGATTTAGCAAATCCCGCATCACATGGGTTCATTAAAAAAGAAAAGAAAAACGAAAATCGCAAAACACAAGCGGCGCAAGCGCATGAAGGAAAATCGCCACAAAAAGCGCCTGCGCTACAAGTCGTAGGCTTTTTCCCGCCTTGGCGGGTATAAGACAAAGCACTTCCTGGCGGTGGTTGCACAGGGTCGTTTTTCGCTTCAAGGTATTGCCTTGATCCGAATGATGAGCTTGCCCATGACACCCGCCTTTTTGATTCGGTCATTAGGGGTTTTACAATCCTGCCTCACGGTTGGATTGCTAGGAATTGTTATGCTGTTCTATATTTCCTGTTCGTCCCGTAACAATGCGACTAATCACAGCTGTGAGGAAGTCGCTCTCACGGGGAGGGAGTGCAAGGATTCCAATCTATCATTGTTGAGATCCCAAACACTTGATGTTGCTGTGCCTCAATCACTAGAGATTCGGGCGATACCAGCCCGTGTTTCTCAACCCCCAACATCCGACCATCGGGTGATGAGAGCTTCGCATCAGCCGAAACCTCCTGAACTGGAGGACTGGATGGCGAATCAGTTGGGGTCGGGTGTGAAGGTGCGTCTCGGGAGGGCTGGAAAGCTTCTCATAACTCGCTCACTTCAAAAAAATGAACAGATACCCCTTTTTGAAGAAGCGATCATCCTTGGAAAACTTAGAGCGCTGGTTCGTGCAGCAGCTCCTCTTAAGTCTGGGGAAGTTGAGTTCCGCGCTGGTGTCGCCACGGTGGCGATCAATGCGCCGTTGCAAAGCGACAGGGCGCTCCGAGTAATTCTAAAAATCTTAGATATTCCTGAAGTCTCAGAAGTTAGAATCCAGTCGTTCTCTGATTTGGAGTAACTGAAAAAGCCACATGCATTTTCAGCTGGATAACAAGGGAACTCCGGATGGAGCTCAGGAAATTTTGTATGTAGTGCGGTGATGCTGGCTAGCCATATTCCGTACAAATGGTGACAAATGGCTCATGTATTTCAGCGTAAGAAATTCATCAAGCGTGGATTCTTTTTTGCTTGGAGACAGATAACCATCGCGGACAAGCCAGTCGACAATTTTCTTCAAAAGTTCATCGCTGGGGTGTCGTGAGCCATTTTCAATCTTGACCCAACCCGGAGTAGATACAAAGCCTTGCATACCCATAGCCTCTTGAGAGATTCCCAAAGAGCGTCGAAGCTCGCGAAGTTTGTTACTCAGATGATTTCCGCGCATATTTATATTGAATATACGCTAGTTTTCCCCAAAATGTTTAAACTTTACATCGCCCATCCAAGGGTGGGTGCGCATATAAAATTCATAAATAGTTTTTT
>CALAPX010000351.1 GCA_937888355.1 uncultured Spartobacteria bacterium | reverse complement strand
CCGGTGGCCGCGACATCTCAGGACTGAGCGCGTATGAGCAGTAAGAAGAAAACCGCCGCGACGAAGGAAGACGGCAATCCCGCACTGGTCCCGAAGCTGCGGTTTCCGGAGTTTCAGGACGATTGGGAAATGACTCCAATCGGAGAAAAGGTTGACCTGTTGTCAGGCTACCCGTTCGACGGCCCTGACATATGCGAAGATAGAAGCGGTGTCCGACTTCTGAGAGGGATAAACATAACGGAAGGGAGAATCAGGCATTCCCCAGAGATCGACCGATACTACACAGGCGAAACTGATGGCCTTGAGAAGTTCCGAGTTTGTCTAAATGACTTGGTGATAGGAATGGACGGCTCGAAGGTGGGGAAGAACTCCTCGTTGATTTCGGACGACGACGCGGACGCACTATTGATACAGCGAGTTGCACGGCTCAGAACAAGCAGCCCAACATTGATCCAATTCATCTTCCAACAGATCAATTCGACAACATTTCACTCCTACGTCGATAAGATCAACACGAGCTCTGGCATCCCTCATATCAGCGCTAAGCAGATCAAGGAGTTCACAGTCGGATTTCCAAGCCCACCCGAGCAACAAAAAATCGCCGAGTGCCTGAGTTCGGTGGACGAGCTGATGGCCGCGCAAGCGCGGAAAGTGGACGCGCTCAAGACCCACAAAAAAGGGCTGATGCAGCAGCTTTTCCCCCGCGAAGGCGAAACCCAACCCCGCCTCCGCTTCCCCGAATTCCAAGATGCCGGGGAGTGGGAAGTGAAATCCGTTGGCGATGTCTTCAAGGTCACGCGCGGCGAAGTTCTTTCGATGACATTGGTCAAGGATGAGACTTCGAGCGAAGCACCGTATCCGGTCTATTCTTCCCAGACGAAGAACAAAGGGTTGGCAGGCTACTACTCGGAATATCTCTACCAAGACGCCATCACATGGACGACTGACGGTGCAAACGCTGGCGATGTCAATTTCCGGCCAGGGAGATTCTACTGCACGAACGTCTGCGGTGTTTTGATCAACACAGACGGGCAGGCAAACGTTTGTATCGCGGCTCTGCTTAACAGTGTTACTCGTGGCCACGTCTCATACGTTGGCAATCCGAAGCTCATGAATGGTGTCATGGCAAAGATTGAAATCCCGTTCCCATCTATTGAGGAACAGCAACGCATCGCTGACTGCCTCACCAGCCTCGACGCGCTGATCACCGCCGAAACTCAAAAGCTCGACGCCCTCAAGACCCACAAGAAAGGGCTGATGCAGCAGCTTTTCCCATGCCCGGAAGAAATTGAATCGTGAACGACACCAACCAAAAACAACTCGGCAATACTCTTTGGAGCATCGCAGACCAACTGCGCGGTGCCATGGATGCGGATGACTTCCGCGACTACATGCTGTCGTTCCTCTTCCTGCGATATCTCTCGGACAACTACGGGATCGCGGCCGAGAAGGAGCTGGGGAAGGACTATCCCAAGGTCAATGGAGACGAGCGCAGCGTGCCGCTGGCCCTCTGGTATGCCGCCAATCCGAAAGATGTCCCGGAGTTCGAGAAGCAGATGCGCCGCAAGGTGCATTACGTCGTCCAGCCGTCGCACCTGTGGAACAGCATTGCCAACATGGCCCGCACCCAAAACGGCGAGCTGCTGAACACGTTGCAAGCGGGCTTCAAATACATCGAGACGGAATCCTTCGAGAGCACCTTCCAGGGCCTGTTCTCCGAGATCGACCTCAGTTCCCCCAAGCTGGGCAAAAAGTATGAGGACCGGAACTCCAAGCTCTGCACCATCATCCAGAAGATCGCCGAGGGCCTGAGCGATTTCTCCACGGACATCGACGCACTGGGTGATGCCTACGAATACCTGATCGGTCAGTTCGCTGCCGGCTCAGGCAAGAAGGCGGGCGAGTTCTACACCCCGCAGCAAATCTCCGACATCCTCTCCGCCATCGTGACGCTCGACAGTCAGGAACCGAAGACTGGCAAGAAGGTTCGCCTCGCCAGTGTGCTCGACTTCGCCTGCGGCTCCGGGTCACTGTTGCTCAACGTGCGGAAACGCATGGGGTCGCACGGCATCGGCAAGATCTTCGGACAGGAAAAGAACATCACCACCTACAACCTCGCCCGTATGAACATGCTGCTGCATGGGGTGAAGGACTCGGAGTTTGAAATCTTCCACGGCGATACGCTGCTCAACGAGTGGGACATGATGCGGGAGCTGAATCCCGCCAAAAAGCCACTGTTCGATGCTGTCGTGGCTAATCCGCCCTTCAGCTATCGCTGGGAACCCACCGACGCTCTGGCGGATGACGTGCGATTCAAAAGCCACGGCCTCGCTCCAAAGTCGGCCGCCGACTTCGCCTTCCTGCTGCACGGCTTCCACTACCTCAAAGACGAAGGCGTGATGGCCATCATCCTGCCCCACGGCGTGCTTTTCCGTGGCGGCAAAGAAGAAGACATCCACACCAAGCTGCTCAAAGACGGTTACATCGACACC
>CALAPX010000350.1 GCA_937888355.1 uncultured Spartobacteria bacterium | reverse complement strand
CAGCAAGGTGAAGCCCAGCAAGGCCCATCAATATCGGGAATGGGCCGGCCGCATCCAGGCCGCCCAGGCGAAATATCCCGGCTACCGGGGAATGTATCTCCAGCCGCCTCCCCGGGGGGGTGATGGTGGCCACTGGACGTCGATCCTGCGGTTCGACAGCGCTGGGAATCTCGAAGCCTGGATGAATGCGCCCGAGCGCAGAGCTCTCATGGCAGAGACCAGCGAATTCATCGAAACTGAAGAGTTCTTGCATCTGGCCACTGCGTTTCCCGGATGGGTGCCGATTGACCCAATGACCGGCAAAGGCCCGCCAAACTGGAAGGCAGCCATGCTGGTGCTGCTCGGGTTGTTTCCCGTCGTAATGCTTGAAATAAAATACTTAAGCCCGGTACTCGCAACGCTCGGTCTCCGCGCCTCGCTGGCGACGTTCATCGGGAACGCGATTAGTGTCGTGCTGACCAGCTTTTTCACCATGCCTTGGTGCGTGAACTGGTTCGGGTGGTGGCTTTTCCCAAAAGGCAATTCCCCTGCCATCTCCACCAACGGGGTGGTGATCATTTGTGTCCTTTACTCAATCGAAGTTGTAGCCTTGTGGCGGCTTTTACCATGGTGAAATTATGAAAATCCGTTCGCTCCTTCTCGTATCCTGCCTGGTCTTCGTGCAAAGCCTACCGCGCCTGCATGCGGCCGACCCCGCACCCTCACCATCGCCCGCGTCGACTCCGGCGCCTTACAACGCCGGGTTTATGAAGCAGGCCATTGCCATTTCCGAAACTGCCAACACCACCCCGGACACAGACCCTTTTGGAGCTGTTGTCGTCAAGGACGGAAAAGTCGTTGGAAAAGGACTCAGCGCCATGAGGGCCAATCTGGATCCCACCGCTCACGGCGAAGTTCTTGCGATTCGTGACGCGGTCAAGAATCTCGGCCGGCTCGACCTTTCTGACTGCGAACTCTACACGTCTTGCGAGCCCTGTCCGATGTGTGTGGCGGTGATTGATATCGCCCGGATGCGGAAGGTTTTTTATGGCACTACCATGAAGGAATCCGGAGTTGCCTTTTCCATTCTGCCTCCCGGCGGACGCTTCGAAGTGAATGTCCCTGTGCTCATCGCCGACCAACATGCCACGATCGATGCCCGCAGCGTCCCGGCCGAGCAACAGATGGGCGCGGAAGCTTTTGAAGTCATGAAAAACTGGGCCATCCAGCGGCGTGACGCCGTCCTGAAAGATTCTTCGCAGCCATCACCCATTCCACAACCATCACAAGAAACCATGAAACACCACAAAGCCCTCGTCCTTGCAGCAGCCGTGACTCTGGCACCGCTGGCCTCCCAGGCCGCCGATGCCCCAGCCGCCGTCCCGGACTTCCTGCAGCCCATCGTCACTTCCAGCGTTCCGCCGCCGACCAAGGAGCAGTTGGCGTTCCGCGCTGTGTACCAATTGAACAACTCGATGTTCAATATCTACAACAATTCGCTGAAGATTTATCAGGCCAATATCAAGGCGCGTGTGCCGTTGATCATGGCCTTGTTCACCGGCGCGGGCGGCCGTTTCATCCTTTACCGGCCTGGAGAGGCTCCGCTCGAAGCGCCATCCGTTCCGCCGATCTATCAGGCCACCAAGTCGGTCGGCCATTGCGCCATGGCGACCTATGCCTGCGTGGCACCTTACATTGCCAATCCTACGGCAGACCTCTCCTGGATTCCCTTGATGAAGAGTTACAACCTCGAAATCCAGATGGCAAAGGAGGGCATTAAGAATCTTGAGATCAAACCCGAGGAACAGGCGCTTCTACAGGACAGTCTGGCGCAAATCCTGGCCTTCCAGGATGCGTGTTTGAAAAACGGCACGTTTACCTATGCCGAAGTCGAGGCCTACGCCCGTGGCATCGAGCCTAATATCGAGAAACTCGTTGCCATCGCCTCCGCCGCCCAGGTCGGGCATTGGTTCAAGGTGATGACCGAGTGGAAAGCCCTGCTCGGTAAGGATTGGGACAAGGCCTACGGTCTGTCGAATTCAATCTACGTCGCCCGCCAGAACAATATTTTGTTCAGCGTGCTGGTGCAATTCTTTGGCGAAAAAGCCATGAATGACCGCCTGCTGCTTTTGGAGACGACGGATTTCCAGACAACGCCCGAAGAGATGCTCACGGCCTTTGCCCGCATCACCTCGGACCGCGTGCTTGGGCAGGTCTTCTTTAATAATGACCGTCTGATGGATTACGAATTGCTCGGCTTTGGTGGCCGCGCCGCCCTCGAAAAGGAAATGGCAGCCCGTGGAGAAAAACCCTCGCTTCCCCCGCTGGTGCCCTTCAACAGCACCCAGTGGCCGATGCGTATCGATCCGGCCAGCGGCACGGGACCGAAGTCGTTTGACGACCTCCATGAAATGGGCCTGCTGAAGAGGCCTTGATTGTCTGGTGGTCCGGTTCTCCGGGGCGTCCGCATCCAGCGGGCCGCGCCGGGGACCGGTACCCCCTTTTTTGATGACTCGCAAACACTCTTTTTCGTCCCTGGCCATCCTGGCTGTAATTAGCGCTCTCATCCTGGGGGCCAATCAAAATGCTGATAATTTTATCGGCTGAAGGTGGCATATCGCAAAATGGCACGGGCGGGTTTTACATGTTTGGCGGTCAGGGCATCTGGTCGAACAACGTCACGGCGGTTGGTTCTTCGGGGAATTTCGTGGCACGGTTTGGCGGATTCCGGACCGGCGATGG
>CALAPX010000349.1 GCA_937888355.1 uncultured Spartobacteria bacterium | reverse complement strand
TCTGCTGAGTCCATGCCTTCTATCCTGTGGATGCGCAACTTTCGACGCGCACTTTCAAAAATGCCTTCACGCAAAATTGCCATAGCGACGATGGCTCTGGATGCCGAGAGTGGCCCGGTTGTCGAGGCGATCAGCAGCTTGGGAATCAATAGTTGGGTCAATGGATTTGATGGTCAAGGGTGGGGATCCCCAGTTGCCAGAACCTGTGGTATCAACGCACTTCCCACCGTTTTCCTTCTTGATCAGAGGGGCATCCTGCGCTCGATCAATGCACGATACAGTTACGCCTCAATGATCAACACGCTGATCGTTTCACCGCCAAGGTGAGTTTAAAAATAACAGGCTATTTCTGACGAGTTTTGGGGGGAGTGGGTTGGGTGGGACTCGAACCCACAACCAATGCCTTAAAAGGGCACTGCTCTACCATTGAGCTACCAACCCGGACGGAAGAGTTGAAAAATGTAAATTCTTTGGTCCGAGATGCAATCCTGAATCGAAAAAAAATCTTACCCCATTTGGATCTTGTCCTTCATTGCATGGCGGAGAGTGGTTGGTAAGGTTTCTCCGTATGATTGAATCACACACGCCACTGCGCTCTGAAGTTCCTGAAGCCAACACATGGGATCTATCTCCGTTATATCAAACCCCGGAGGCATGGGAGTCGGATTTTCAGAATCTTCAGTCTACATATGCGCGGGTTGCTGATTTTCGCGGCAGATTGGGTGAATCGCCAGCGGTGCTTGCCGAGTGTCTTGAGTTCGAAAAGGGACTCGATTTGAAGGTGGATCAATTAAATCAATATGCGGCATTAATCGTGGCCGGGGATAGTTCTGACGCGACGGCTCTGTCTCGCGAGGCGCGTTTGGACAGTTTGCTGGTAAAAGTTGGCGAGGCATTCTCATTTGTGTCGCCGGAGATCCAGGCCATCTGTGATGACGAATTTGAGGGGTTTCTGAAGGATCCCGTGCTTTCTGATTGGGTGATTTCTATGCGCAAATTGCGGCGCAGAAAGCTTCATACTTTGAGTGCCGGCGAGGAACGCTTGATGGCTCTTGGTTCAGCAGCGTTGAGAGGGCACAGCGAAACATTCTCACAATTAACGAATGTAGATATGCGGTTCGGATCATTGAACGATGATAAGGGTCGGGAGCGTGAATTGACCCAGAGTTCATTCTCGTCGTTTCTCCAGCAGAGTGATCCAGCGGTGCGGAAGGCGGCATTCCATCAGTTCTACAAAGAGTTTTCCGAACACAAATTCACACTCTCCGCAAGTCTGGCCAGTTCAGTTCGCGCGGATGTGTTTTACGCCCGGGCTCGGAACCATGCATCCGCTAGGCAGGCGGCGTTGTTTTCCGACGATGTTCCGGTGGCTATCTACGATAACCTTATCTCCACAGTGCGTGCGAATCTGGGCTCACTCTTCCGTTATTTCGAGTTGCGTCAACGTGTGCTGAAGCTTGGAGAGATCCACCAGTACGACACCTATGTGCCGATGGTGCAAAACCTGAAATCTAATATCCCCTGGGATGAAGCTGTGGAGCAGGTGCTTGTTTCGCTCACCCCCCTGGGAAAGGAGTATGTAGACACGCTTGCCCATGGTCTGCGTGCGGGCCGCTGGTGTGACCGCTACGAGAATAAAGGCAAGCGGAGCGGGGCTTTTTCCTACGGTACCTACACGAGCCCCCCTTACATCATGATGAATTATAAGGAAGACGTTTTTTCTGATGTCTATACGCTTACGCATGAAGCCGGTCACTCCATGCACACCTGGTATTCGCGTGGGGCGCAACTATATCAGAATTATGGTTACCCGATTTTTCTGGCAGAGGTCGCATCGACATTCAATGAAGTCTTATTGACCGAGCATCTGTTGAAAACTGCAGATGACCCAAATCTCCGTGCCTTTATCTTGAACCGACAGATCGATGACCTTCGCGGGACTCTTTACCGGCAGACAATGTTTGCCGAGTTTGAGCGGGAAGTGCATGCCGCCGAGGAATCAGGTGATGCGTTGACGCTCGAACGCTTCACAGGAATCTACCGCAAGTTGCTCGCAGATTACTTTGGGCCCCGCTTTTCTATCGACGGTGAACTGGAGTTGGAATGCCTCCGCATTCCGCATTTTTACAATGCGTTTTATGTTTATAAATACGCCACAGGAATATCGGCAGCAGTCGCCTTGGCGACGCAAGTGATCGATTCCGGCGACGCGACGAGGTATCTCGACTTTCTCCGAAGCGGGGGAAGTAAATTTCCTGTAGAAACGCTCCGCGAAGCCGGTGTTGATATGTCAACGCCTGCGCCTGTGCAGGCTACTCTGGATCTCTTTTCCCGGCGCGTGGCGGAATTGGAGGAATTAATCGGCTGATAAATTTAACGCCAGATTGTGGCGCATGCGTCTACTGCGTATCCACTTGAGTTACCGATGCTCCTCTTGGCTTGCTAAGGATCTTGCCAAGAAGAATGGAAAAAAACATGAG
This sequence comes from uncultured Spartobacteria bacterium, assembly GCA_937888355.1. Lineage (GTDB taxonomy): Bacteria > Verrucomicrobiota > Verrucomicrobiia > Chthoniobacterales > Terrimicrobiaceae > UBA967. Next base: position 13,750 of record CALAPX010000349.1, on the reverse strand, counting down.
TCCCGCGCAGGTAGCCATCATGCCTGCTGAACTCACCGAGCCGATATCAGGATTATCCAGAAGGTAGGAAAGCATTGCGGGGATTGTTGAAATTGCGAGCAGATGTCCTCCCGCACTTGCCAATGCTGCGAATCCGAGGCTTGCGAAAAGAACACTGCCGACACTGCGGCAAAAAAGGAGCGCTGTCGCTCCTGGAACTATGAGCATGGCAATGACAAGAATGCTTCCTATGCTTTCAAACGCCATTACTGAGGTGATCGAAGTCAGAATTGTTAGCCCAAGGCGGACGCTTTCTGGAGGGATTCCAGCACTTGCTGCATAGCGGTTGTCGAACGCAGAGAGGCGGAGCTCCTTGAAAAATAGAGCCACTAGAACCGAGTTCACGGCGAGAGTTATTAATGAGGTCCAAACGACCTTCGGGATTCCGCTGGATTGGATGACGGCAAGCTCAAGTGAACCGAACAGGACGCACGAGGGATCAAGGTCGACGTGGTCTGCGGCTACCCTCACAAGAAGGATTCCTACGGCGAAGAAGACGCAGAATACGACTCCGAGCGAGGCTCCTTGTTCTACTTGGCCGATACGCTGAATTGTTCCGCTGAGAATGGCTGTCAAGACTCCGGCGGCAAGCGCGCCGGCAAGCATGGGGAGGGTATCTTTAGATCCCGACAAAAGAAATGCGATGGCTATGCCGGGAAGAACTGCATGACTGATTGCGTCACCCAGCATGCTTTGCTTGTTGAGTTGAAGAAACACACCGGGGAGGGCGCAGGACATGGCAGTGAGCGCGCCGGCAATCACGATCCATGTGTCGAGTTCAGTCCAAATCATAGATGCGATTTCTCGGGGTCGCGAGGGACCAAGCGATCATGGGGTCGCTGGTCTAGAATGTCTTCCAATTCCTCTACTATGCGGAGGCTGAGTACGTGTTCAATGCGGTCCGCATCACGATCAACATGGGCCGGCGCGATTTCCGCATGTTGGATGAGATACAGTTCCCAAAGTCGGTGGTTTCTCACAAGTCGTCGGGCTTCGCTGAGGCCGGTGGTGGTAAGTTGAACCGAGTCGTTTGACAACGAGAAGGTCAGAAGGCCACGATCTGCCAGGCGGGCTATTTCGGAAGTCACGTGCCTTCGAGACCAAGGACGCTTCGTGAGCAATTGGCTAAGAGGAACGGATTCAGAGCTGTTCTCAGCACATTCAAAAACCGCTCTTAGCATGTGGTCCCGCCGGAGTTTTAATTCTTCCCTCCGAGTGCGAATGGATCGGATCAGAATCCCGCGAGTGGGACCAAAAACCAGCCCAGCTGCAAAGATTGCCCCCGCCGAGAGCACAATAAGAGCTCCAGTGGGCCATTTTGGAAAGAGCGCGCTGAGGAAGACGCCAAAAAGACAGGAGAGGCCCCCGCAGAGCGCGGAAACGGTGGCCATGGCACCCATGCCATCACACCAAAATCTGGCTGACGCCGGAGGAATCACAAGCAGGGCAACAACCAGAAGAATGCCAACAGTCTGGATCCCTACGACAGTGGTCCAAACGACCAACGACATGAGTAGGAGGTCGAGAGCGGTGGCTGGCCATCCTGAGCTTCTTGCATAGGGCTCATCGAAGCAAAGAAGTGAAAACTCCTTGAAAAGGGCAATGCAGATGACAGCGATACAAAGCGATGAGACAAGCACGAATGAGGTGTCTGTCGAGGACATGGTGGCGGCGCTTCCATAGATGAGGTGTTCCAGCCCAGAGGCGAAGCCTCCAGGAAGTTGCTGAATAGCACTCAGGAGAGCGACCCCAAAACCGAAGAATACACTCAGCACGATGGCCAGTGCTGCGTCATCCTTGATCGTACTGAATCTGCGAATCAGCAATAGTGCGGCAATACCGGCTACTGATGTGAGCGTCGCGCCCAAGGCCAAGGGGAGAAATGATCTGGGGTCGATGCCTGTGCCGTAGGCGATGAGAAATCCAATAGCCACCCCCGGCAATGTCGCATGCCCAAGTGTGTCACCAAGCAAGGAGCGCTTGCGAAGAAGAAGGAAGGCGCCGACCAGGCCTGCAGCAACTCCAAAGGCGCAGGCCCCAGCCAGAACAATGCGGGTATTGTGATCCTGCAAGGTAAGGATACGCAGAACGTTTTCGAGTGTTGGGTATGCCATGGGCTGCCTTGCAACGATTATTTCCTCGCCGGAATGCTGGAGGAAAGGTTGGTTTCTAATTCATCCACCAGGGCAAGGCGTGCACCGTAGGTTTTCCTAAGATTTTCGGGAGTCATGACGTCAATGACAGGTCCTTGCGCGACAATGCGCATGTTCAGAAGGACGGCATCGTCAAAATATTGAGCCACAGTTTCCAAGTCATGGTGAACACAGACCACGGTGCCTCCAGCGTTTTTAATGCGCTCGAGCACGGCAAGAATCGCTTGCTCGGTGGCGGCATCGACACTCGCGAAGGGCTCATCCATGAGATAGAGGTCGGCCTTTTGTGCAAGAGCGCGCGCAAGGAAAACGCGTTGTTGCTGTCCGCCAGAGAGTTGACTGATCTGACGGCAGGCGAAGTCCGCCATGCCGACATCCGCCAGTGCCTCATCGGCCATGCGCCGATGGATCGAGCGAACAGGCAGGCACCACCCGATGCGGCGGTAGAGGCCCATGGCCACCACATCACGGGCATTGACAGGGAAATCCCAGTCCACGCTTTCGCGTTGAGGCACATAGGCCACTCGTGAGCGGCACTTTCTTAGGGGGCCACCGTAAAAGGAAATATCGCCTGATGAAGCAGGAATCAGTCCTAGGGCGGCTTTTAAGAGTGTGCTTTTACCGGCCCCATTTGGTCCAACGATCGCAGTGGTCCGTCCGGGTTGGATAGATACACCGACATCCCAAAGAACCAACTTGCTGTGGTAGGACACATTGAGTGAATTAATTTGGAGGGGGGGTGTTGTCATGGAGTAGAAGTGAGATTTGTCGGATCTCCTCCTAGGGCTTGAACGATTGTTCGTGTGTTCTCGCGGAGCATGCCAATCGTTGTGTCTGCAGACGAGCCTACGGGGCCCAGAGAATCCGAGTAGAGGGTCCCGCCGATGCGCAAGGCGTGGCCCTTTGAAGCTGCACCTTCCACGATAGCCCGCACATTCTTATCCGAGAGGGTGCTTTCAACGAAAATCGCAGGGATGCGAAAAAGAATAATCTCGTCCACGAGGTGGTTTATGTCCGCCACGCCGGCTTCGGATTCCGTGCTTAGTCCTAGAATGCTGAGGACTTCAAGGGCATTTGCCCGAGCGTAGTATTGAAAGGCATCATGGGCGGTGATCAGGGTGCGTTTGCCGACGGGGATGGTCTGAGTGGCTTGTTGGATAGCCATGGCAAGGTCGGCGAGTTGCTGCTGGAGAGAAAGGGCATTCCTTGTAAAATCCATGATGCCTTCAGGGTCCCTTGCCGAGAGGGTTTTTTCAACTGACGGAATGCATGATGACCAAAGGAGGGGATCCATCCAGATATGGGGATCTGGAGCATTTCCCTCACGGAGAATGAGGTGATTTGGAAGCGACTCGGCAACCGCAACGACAGAACGGTTCGGAGTTTCCAACTTGCCTAGCGTTGTCCCGAGTCGTCCTTCCAGGCCAAGGCCGTTGTAGAAAATAAGGTCTGCCTTCTGAAGTCTCGCGATGTCATCCCGGGTAGGGCGATACAGGTGAGGGTCAACGCCCTCCTTCATGAGGTCTGTGACATGGGCACGATCCCCGGCAATTTGGCGCACAAGGTCGCCGACCATGCCAGTGGTGCAAACAATTTCAAGCGCCCGAACGTTGGACGCAACCAAGAAGAGGATCGCTGCTACGAGGAAAGTGGGATTCATATCAATTAATGATCCTACTCTTGCCTGCGGCTACGGCAATACTTCGAAGGTGGTAGGCTGCCGCCTCGGATCTCTGTTTTTTCTTGAGAAACCATGGGCAGCACCCTCCGACGAACTGCAATGATTCAGGGTCTACCCACCAGCGATGGCTGGAACGATGCTGATTTCGTCGCCTTCCTTGACCGGTGTGGCTTTTTCTTGGAGGAAGCGAATGTCCTCGTCATTGACAAAGATATTCACAAAACGACGGACATTGCCTTTTTCGTCACAGATGCGCTCGAAGAGGCCAGGAAAGGAGGCATTCAGATTGTCGAGAATGTCACCAATGGTGGCACCTTCAGCGGGAACAAGTTCCTGTTCGTTTGTGAGTTTGCGAAGAGGGGAAGGGATGCGGACTTGGGCTGGCATGTGATGTTATTTGGTTGGGTTGATGTGAGTGGGTTTGCTGGAATCAAGCGGGTTGGATCGCCGGGTCATTTTTCACGAGGGCCTCGAATTCGCGAAGGCTCGGCTTGATAATGCGAGGTTCACCACACTGGCCGTGGATGGCCTCCTGGGTTTTCAGGCCGTGGCCGGTGATGCAGAGGACGATGCTTTCGTTGCGCGGAATCTTGCCGCTGTTGATCAATTTGCGGGCGCAGGCAACTGTCACGCCCCCGGCAGTCTCAGCAAAGACCCCGGCGTACTCGGCCAAGTCTCGAATGCCCTGGATCACCTCTTCATCAGTGCAATCTTCAGCGCTGCCGCCAGTTTGTTCCATGCTGCGAAGGGCATAGTAGCCGTCCGCCGGCGTGCCAATGGCGAGGGACTTGACGATGGTATTGGGGTTGGGTACCGGCTTGACGATGTCTGTCTTCTTTTTATGGGCCTCGGAGATCGGCGAGCATCCACTGGCCTGAGCACCATGAACGGAGAATGATTGATCAGGCAGAATCCCCACTTTGATAAACTCATTGTAGGCCTTGTGAATCTTCGTAAGGAGCGAGCCGCTGGCCATAGGAATGACGGTATGCTTTGGCAGTTTCCAATCGAGTTGTTCGGCGATCTCGAAGCCCATACTCTTCGATCCCTCAGCGTAGTAGGGACGCAGATTCACGTTCACAAAGCCCCAGCCGTATTTGCCGGCGATTTCAGAGCAAAGCCGGTTGACTTGATCGTAAGCCCCTTCGATGCCGATCACATGAGTGCCATAGACAAGAGAGCCAACAATTTTGCTTTTTTCGAGGTTCGCCGGAATAAGGACATAGCTCGTGAGACCGGCGGCGGCGGCATTTGCAGCCACCGAGTTCGCCAGATTTCCTGTGGAAGCGCAGGCAACGACTTGGAATCCCAATTCTCGGGCCCGGCTGAGGGCTACCGATACCACGCGATCCTTGAATGAAAGGGTGGGGTAGTTGACCGTATCATTTTTGATATAAAGTTCTTCGACTCCGAGTTGGCGTGCCAGGCGGTCGGCTCGTACGAGCGGGGTGAATCCAACTTGAAATCCAACGGTTGGGTCTCCATCAATCGGAAGCAGCTCGCGGTAGCGCCACATCGTTTGCGGCCGCGATTGGATGATGTCGCGGTTGATGTGTTTTGCAATGAGATCGTAATCATAAGCGGCCTCAAGGGGGCCAAAATCGAACTCGCAAATGTGGATCGCCTCTTTAGGGTAAAGACGACCGCACTCGCGGCATTTCAGGTTCGAAAAAAAGGTCTTTTGTTCACTCATAGGTATAGTTGCTCCGATCGAGAGCGAATGAGTGACGGACCACCCGCGATAAGCGAATTTCCCTCTCATCTTTCCTGGATCGGCATTACTGCACGAACCAGCTGGATTTGGCACCTGGTCCCAAGCTTTCACTTGGCGGTTGCCGTGGTTTCATCGGGCCAGTCCCTCAACCACTCTCGATAAGATATGTGGGGTATCGTTGCTGGTGTCTTGAGCGTCAAGGGTAAAATTCGCTGGAATTCTGATCGCCGCGATTGGGTTTCCGGTGTTGAGTGTGTAGTGATCCTTGGCACATGGATTTATCCCGTTTTCAGAATCCGGAATTTTCGCGCGGCGCCTCCGCTTTTAAAGAGGTGCTTTGGTGGGTCGTGCGCTCAATGTTATTTGCGCCATGGTGCCCGCTGCCATCGGCTCTCAAATGCATCGCCCTCCGCTCATTTGGAGCCAAGGTCGGCCGGGGGGTGGTGATTCGCTCGCGCGTGAATATCACTTTTCCATGGCGTGTGGAAATTGGTGACCATGTATGGATTGGTGATGAAGTATCGATCCTGAGCCTCGCTCCGGTTCGAATCGGCCGGAGTGTTTGTCTTTCCCAGCGGGCATTTCTTTGCACCGGGTCTCATGATTTTCGCAGTAGGGCGTTTGATCTTGTTGTAAAGCCCATCGAGATTGGCGAAGGGAGCTGGATTGCTGCAGGTGTGTTTATTGGTCCTGGCGTGCGGATCGGGAACAATACACTTTGCGCTGCTGGCTCAGTGGTGGTGCGTGATGCCGGGCCTGACTCGATAGTTGCTGGAAATCCTGCTCTTCCGATTGATCGTTCTTAGGAGTGGCATGCGTCGAATTCAGCAGGTAACAATGCAGACATGCAAAAGACACGACTTTGGCTCATGTTTCCCTCCCGCCTGATCACACGTCCAGTACTGTGGGAACTCGCGAAGGAATTTAATATTGTTACGAATGTTCGCCAAGCAAGCGTCAACGAAGAAGTTGGCGTGGTATCGCTCGAACTCGATGGTGAGCGGGAGGAAATTAAAAAAGCAATCGCCTGGCTTGAAGAGCTCGGCATCAAGGTCGAGCCAGTGGAAATCGGCACAATCGCCAGCTGACTCGCTGCCACATGCGCCTTCTTCTCGTTGACGGTCACTATTTTCTCTACCGTTCCTTTTTCGCAATCCGTGGCCTGAAAAATTCTAAGGGCGCACCGACGAATGCCATATACGGCTATATCAAAGCCCTTCGAAAAATGATCGCTGACGTGAAGCCTGACCGTGCCGCTGTGACCTGGGATGCCGGCATGCCCGCGCGCCGCGTGGACCTTCAGCCCGCTTACAAGCAAAACCGCACGGAGATGCCTGACGACTTGCGTCCTCAAGAGGATTGGCTGCAGGAGAAGATGCCATTGATTGGTCTCCAAAGCCTATGGATCGAAAATACCGAGGCCGATGATCTTATTGCCTCCTACGCTCTCGCCGCCCGGCGGGACGGGGCCGATGTCGTCATAGCAACCAACGACAAGGACATTATGCAACTCGTCGGTGAGGGGATTTCGATTTATTCCACGATAAAGGGAGGACCGAAGGATGCAGGATTCACCTTGCTCGGAGAAGAGGATGTTTCAAAAAAATGGGGCGTTCCGCCCGCGCGCATTGCTGATGTGTTGGCGTTGACTGGCGATTCTTCAGACAACATCCCTGGCGTCCCCGGAGTTGGCCCAAAAACCGCAGTATTGTTGGTCGAGGCCAGTGGAACCGTCGAGCGGATGCTTGAAAACCCTGAAACCATCATCAACCCGAAGCTGCGCGAAAAAATCGTCTCTCACCGAGATCTCATTATCGCCAACCGAGAGATGGTGCGTCTGGATGAAGACCTGCCGCTGCCTGTGCCTTGGAGGGAGTTGGAGATCGAGCCGAAGTATCCTGAATTGATCGCAGCCCTGCGCGAGTGCGAGTTCGTGTCGCTTATACGCGAGATCGAGGCGGAAGCCGCAAAGGTTGCCCCGCAACCTTCCGCTCAAGGCGAGTTGTTTCCCATAGCCTGAGGCAAAGAAACTTTTTCCATTTTTCGCGGGGCCCGCTAGTCTCCGCGCCCTATGCTCAAAACTGGAATCGTCGGTCTGCCCAATGTCGGGAAGTCCACCCTATTCAATGCCGTGACCCGCACCCGAAAGGCGCAGGCGGCAAATTTCCCCTTTTGCACGATCGAACCCAATGTCGGAATCGTGAATGTGCCTGACGACCGTCTTCAGAGTTTGGCCACGATGTCAAAGTCCGAAAAAATCCTCCCAGCGGCAATTGAGTTCGTTGATATTGCCGGGCTGGTCGCCGGGGCCAGCGAGGGTGAAGGGTTGGGGAACCAGTTTTTGAGCCACATCCGCGAGGTGGATGCCATTATTCAGGTCGTGCGATGTTTCGAGAGTTCGGACATCCACCATGTCTCGGGTTCCGTCGACCCCGTGCGCGATATCGAAGTCATCAATACCGAACTCATTCTCGCTGATCTTGCCTCTGTGAAAAAGCGCTCCGAACGGAACCAGAAGGCAGCCCGAAGCGGCGACAAGCTTGCCAAGGCTGAGGTAGCACTGGCCGACAAGTTGATCCCACACCTCGATTCAGGAAAGCCTGCGCTTACGATCGAACTCGATGTCGCCGAAAAAGACATCCTCCGCGGGTTTTTCCTCCTGACTTCCAAGCCTACCCTCTTTGCGTGCAATGTCGGGGAAAACGATTTGGCATCGCTTGGTGGCGATTCGCCCGCTGCCAAGCATGTCTCTGCCGTGGTCGATTATGCGGCAATGAGTCTAGGTTGCGAGGCGGTTGTGATCAGTGCCCAAATCGAAAGCGAACTTGCAGATCTGCCTCCGGAAGAAGCAAAAGAATTTCTAGCCGGACTTGGTGTGGAGGACAGCGGGGTGGGGCAGCTCATCCGTGCCGCGTACCATCTACTCGGTCTGCGCACCTACCTCACCACTGGCCCAAAGGAAACTCGTGCATGGACCATCCATGCTGGCGATAAGGCCCCAGCTGCAGCGGGAGTCATTCACAGTGATTTTGAGCGTGGATTCATCGCGGCGCAGATTGTCTCATTCGATGACCTTATGGGGTGTGGCTCCGAGGCAAAAGCCAGGGAGGCCGGCAAGCTTCGCTTGGAAGGCAAGGAATATGTTGTTCAGGACGGCGACGTGGTCGAGTTCCGGTTCAACGTGTAGGCCTTGCGTAGCGACGCTACGCCGCGATGGTGTCCTGACGGACGATGGCGCGAAAACGGTAACGGGCATGGTATTTCCCACCGTTATGTTTTCGGCAGCATTTAATGCAGGCGGCACTTTTTTTGAGAGGCTGGACTCGGGCTAGGGTCGTTGAACACTCAGGGCACGAATAGAAGAACCGGCGAGTGACGCGGCGGCGTTTAAAGGGAAGGTCGTGGCAGCGGGGCTCGTCGGGAATGCCGAGATCGGTGCATGCTTCATGCCATTCGGAGCCATGAGCATCGATGCGGCGTCGGCCGGAGCGGTGCTTTGCTAAAAGATGGGCAAGCTCATGGCGGAGTGTGCGCTGGACTTCGGTGGATGAGATTTCCAGGAGCTTGGGGTTGAGAATAATCATGCGATCTCTCCAGATCGCCATGCCGGCAGTGGTGCGGAGTGAGGGGTTCCAAAATACCCGAGCGTTAAGCCGGCGGCATCCGGCGGCCTTAAGGAGTTGATTGGCGAAATCCTCAAGGAGGGGATCTTGCCGTAGTCGGGAATTCCTTCGTGGGCGGGCAAGGCCATCAGGCGGTGTTTTCACACGGCGCATGACCGAGCGGCCAAAGTCGAGGAGGAGTTGCCGGTATTTCATGCCGCGAGACCATGCTGGAGTTTTGTGACACGGGCGACCGCACCGGCTGCAATGTCGATGTCGGATTCCGTTGTGCTATGGCCCAGTGAAAACCGTACAGTGGCAAGGGCGGTTTCAGATGGTACTCCCATCGCAAGCAAGACATGAGATGGCTGTATTGATCCAACCATGCAGGCCGAACCGCTAGAGACACAGACGCCCTCTAGATCGAGCCCCATGAGCAGAGCCTCTCCATCCGCCCCAGGGAAGCTCACATTCAGCGTGTTTGAAAGAGTGCGAGAGGGATCTCCATTCCGGATGGATGTGGGGCAAGTGGAGGAAATCTTCTGCCAAAGGCGCTCGCGGAGCGGAACAAGGCATGTGGATTCGCTATCCACGCGGGAGCAGGTGACTTCGGCGGCAGCCGCCATGCCAGCGATGGCGGCCACATTTTCCGTGCCCGGGCGGCGTGAGTTTTCATGTGAGCCGCCGTGTGCAGTCCGGGAGATGGCAATGCCAGCTTTGATCCACAGGGCACCCACCCCTTTTGGGCCGTAAAATTTGTGTCCTGCGATCGAAAGGGAGGAGAGGCCCGGCAGGTCTGTGCGTACAGGAAGTTTGCCGAATGTCTGGACGGCATCGGTGTGAAAAAAAACACCCTTTTCCGAGCAGATGCCGGAGAGTGCTTCCAGTGGCTGAATGACTCCCGTTTCGTTGTTGGCGTGCATGATTGATACCACGGTGGTATCTGCGCGGATCAGGTCGGCGAGGACATAGGGATCGACAACACCGCTGGAATCGACGGGAAGGAGAGATATTTCAAAGCCCTCAAAGTGTTTCAGATGCTCAGCGGCATGAAGGACAGCGTGATGCTCGATCGCTGAGATGATGATATGCTTGCCACGAACGTCATGAGCGCGGGCGATGCCCATGAGTCCAAGGTTGCAGGATTCCGTGCCACCTCCGGTGAAAACGATCTCATGGGATTTGGCGCCAATCAGTGCCGCGAGTCGGTCTCTGGCGTCATCAACTACAGCGCGCGCCTTGCGTCCGCTACTGTGAATGGAGGAGGGGTTGCCGAATTCTTTGCCAAGATGTTCAAACATAGCATCTCGCGCAGTGGGGTCGAGCGGCGTGGTGGCGTTGTGGTCAAGGTAAACCATGGGAGCTTAGATCGGAAGTTGGCGGAATTTTTCAACGATCTTCAATTGTTTCTCCTCGTAAACAACTAGCGAACCCTGCGGGATGCTGTGCATGAGGAAGACATTTGCGCCGATCGTGCTGCCGGCTCCGATGACTGTTTCTCCGCCCAGAACGGTTGAGTTCGGATAGATGGTGACATGGTCGCCGACTTCAGGGTGACGTTTGCCTCCCTTGACGATCTGACCATGATCATCCTTGGCAAAGCTGCGTGCTCCAAGGGTGACGCCGTGGTAGAGCTTCACCTTGCGCCCTATGATGCAGGTTTCACCGATGACCACACCAGTCCCGTGGTCGATAAAAAAATAAGGGCCAATCTGGGCTCCGGGATGGATGTCGATGCCGGTGCGCGTGTGTGCCCACTCGGTCATCATGCGGGGAAGGAGCGGGACTTCGGATTTATAAAGCAGGTGTGCGCAGCGTTGGATTGCGATGGCTTCAAGGCATGGGTAGGAAAGAATAATCTCCTCGTTGCTCACTGCCGCAGGGTCTCCCTCATAGGCGGCCTCGATATCGGTTTGCAGGAGTTCCCGGATCGTCGGGAGTTTGCCAAGGAAGGCCAACAGTACCTCGCGAACCTCCTCATCAGTAGAGGTGGGATTTTTTAAACGTAGACTTTTTGCGATTTGATCCTCAAATTCCGAAGCCAATTCCTTGACCCGACGATGCGTGGTTTTGGCGAGTTCGTTTTTGTGAAGTGGACGGTCGTCATGGAAGCCCGGAAACAAACATTGTAGAAGACGGGCGCAGAGAATTTCCAGAGCGCCCTTTGAAGGGAGGTTGTGACCATCTGTATTATTCAACCCGCCAACTTCCTCGTAGGACGTCAACATCATCTCGGCAATCCCTGATAAACGGCTCTCCATGGCCGTAAAGACTACTCGGAAAGAAGGTATTGTCGAGAATCGCGCGGCATTATTGCAAAAAAGCCCTTAAAAAGCATCGTTAGCTGAATTTCTCCGTTTAGGCAGGAATCGCTCCATCGGAGGCCTCGCTAAGGATGGCGGTGGCCGTAGCCCCAGAGCGGATATTGTATTCCTTAACTACTTTGCTCTGAATTATCTCAGCCTTATCATTTTCAACTAATGCAACGATGGCTCCCCCAAAGCCGCCACCACTGAGCCGGGCCCCAAAACAACCAGGCTCTTTAGTAACAAGTGACACCAGAAGATCGAGTTCCGGAGTGCTATTTTCGAAATATTCCATGGAGCTGCGGTGTGAGGCGATCATGAGAGCGCCAAGGGCTTCAGGCGTTCCTTGTTTGAGGGCTTCGACGGCTTCAAAGACACGTTCGTTTTCCCCCACGACATGGCGAGCTCGTCGCTTGACAAGCTCCGGCATGGGAGTTGAGTCAAGTTGAGATAAGGAAGCATCGCGGAGGGCAGGGACACTCATCAGTCGTGCGGCTTCGAAACATTGTTCACGGCGCTCATTGTATTCACCGCCGGTCAAAGCATGCTTCACTCCTGAGTTGATAATAAGCAACCCGAGGTGCTCGGGGAGGGGAATCGTGTCCACCGTTTCATTTCGACAATCAAGAAAGACCAAGTGGTCCTTCTTGCCAAAAACTGATGAAGCCTGGTCGAGGAGGCCGCAGTTGACTCCGACGCATTCGTTTTCCGCCTGCCGGCACAACCTGGCGATATCCATTGGCGGAAGGGAAAAAGGATACAGGCGCATGAGCGCCACAGCGGTGGCGACTTCAAGAGCGGCGGAACTCGAGAGGCCAGCGCCATGAGGGAGAGTTGATTGGAAGTGGATCGCAAATCCACCCGGATCGGCGCCGGCCTTGGTGAGCATTGTTGCCACGCCCAACGGGTAGTCGATCCATCTGCCGGAACGCGCAAAGACTGCCTTGCGGCAGTGATTTTCAACGCCATCGATACCATCACTGGATAGTTGTATTTTCTGATCGGAAAGGCGGCGCGCGTTTGCTGTAATGCCTATCTGGAGCGCGGCAGAAAGAACGACACCTCCATTGTAGTCGGTATGGTTACCAAGAATCTCAACGCGGCCAGGGGCAAATGAAGTAATCTCAGACATTCACCCCGTCTTTGCCATGTCGCTTGAAGCTTGCCAAGGACTGTTTCCGTGTCACTTAATACAGAATCTAAAAGTCAACAATATGTCCGAAACCAACGACACCCAAACAGCAGCACAGAAACTTGAAAGCAGTTCGCAACACGCCAAAAAGGCGCTGGATGCCGCCGTCGGAGCGGGCCGTGCAGTCGGTGACACCGTTAAGACACAGGCCAAAGTCGCGATGAATGCCGGGAAGGAACACCTTGGCGCTGCCGCCAAGGATCTCGGCGAGGCTGCCTCAGCCACATACGAAGATCTCCGTGCCCAAGCGAAATCCAAGACCGATGAATGCCGCGGGCGCGCTGAGGATTTTCTTGGAGACGCAGGCTCGTATGCCCGTGATTATCAAACCCAAGCCGAGTCGTATGTCAGAGAAAATCCTCTCCAAGCCGTAGGGATCGCCCTTGGCGTTGGATTTCTTTTCGGCATCCTCATTCGTCGCTGATCCTCTGTGGCAGAGATTGAAAAAAACGCGATCTCGCGAGGGTTGGTCGCGGAATTCATGAGCCTTGTTGGCTCATTGGGGCGATACGTGTCTGCGCTTGGCGCCCTTGCCGGTCAGGAATCCCGTGAAGCCGCAGCGCTGGGATTTCGATTGCTGGTCATGTTCATGGCAGCAGTTTTTTTCGCCGCACTTGGATATGTTTTCTTGATTCTCTCCATGGCTTTTGTCGCCGCTTGGGTTCTGGGAGTCTCTTGGCTTTGGATTCTGGGCGCCTTCACTCTTCTGCATGTCCTGCTGGCTTACACCTGTGCTCGACACGTGCGTGATCATTCCCGCAGGCCCCTCTTTGAAGCGACCCGCCGGGAAATAGCCTCAGACGTCGCAACACTTGGAAAGCAATCAACGCCATGATTTCCAAAGAGACAATTCTTCAAGAACTCCGCAGGAGCAGGGTGGCAATCGCCCGAGATATCAATGCAGTTTCCGACGAAATCAACATCGCAGCGAAGCTCAAGCGCTCGGTGAAGGCCAGGCCGCTCGCATGGCTTGGGTCTGCGGCTGCTCTTGGATATATGCTTGCCGGGCCAAAGACGCGGCGGGTCACTTCCACCACACCCAAGGGGACAAAAAGTATCCCCA
>CALAPX010000348.1 GCA_937888355.1 uncultured Spartobacteria bacterium | reverse complement strand
CCTCTGTCCAGCCGTTCTTGAGGAAGAGAAACTTCAGACGGGCCCGGTTGCGACTCTCGCGAAGTTCATCGGAATCGCGGAACAGCTCGGTCGTCGCGCGGATGACCGGCAGCACCTGTTCGGGACGCACGAACGCGTCGAGTCGCCGGGCGAAATGCGGCGTGCTGGCGGACTATTTCCGTCAACTCAACGAGGCGGAACTCCGGCATGCCGCCGTATGGCTTTCTGGGCATGCTTTCCCGTGCTCGGATCAAGCGCCACATTACACAGGGCCGGGTGTTGTTCGCGCCGCACTGCTCAAGGTAACGGGAATGCCCAAGATGGAATATCGACAAATCGAACGGGGCTTGAACGACCTTGGCAGGACTACCGAAATTGTGCTGGAGCCCATTGCCGGAGAACGTAACCCCTCGCTTCCCGAGCTCGCATCGTTTTTAGAATCCCTCCGCGCAACAAGTGGAGGGAGCGCCAAGGCGGAGGCGTTGGCGGTTTTTTTCCGTGAAGTGCCTGCGATTGCCGCTTCGTTTGTCGTAAAAATTCTCTCAGGCGATTTGAGGATAGGACTGAAGGAGGGTCTGCTTGAAGAGGGTCTGGCGGTCGCGTTCGGGGTGGATGCCGCAGAGGTTCGCGAGGCGAATATGCTTGAGGGGGACTTGGGGTGCGTTGCGTTGATGGCTTTCTCGGGGAGACTTCACGAGCGCAAGCTGAGATTGTTCCACCCTGTCAAATGCATGCTCGCGCGAGCCGAGCCGGACGCTGAATCTGTCTTGTCGCATTTCAGCGGGAGGTTGCCAGTTTGGGTTGAGAAGAAGTTCGACGGAATCCGCGTACAAATCCACACCGATGGCTCCAACGCCCGAGTGTTCACCCGTGACTTGAAATGCGCCACCGGGATGTTCCCGGAAATTGCCACTGCTGCGGCATCACTCGGCCGGCCAGTTATTTTTGATGCCGAATTGTTGGCGTGGAAAAATGGCCATCCACTGCCTTTTTTCACCCTGCAACGTCGCCTTGGGCGTAGCGGGGACGATCTATTCCTCGGCGCCGAAATTCCTGTCATGGCCTTTGTTTTCGACGTGCTGATGTTCGACGGCAATTCGTTGTTAAAAATGCCCCTCTCAGAAAGGCGTTCCCTGTTGTCTCAACTGGAATTGACAGCTCCGCTTCGCATTGCGGAGGTGTTCGAAGCGCGGGATGCCACTAATTTAAATTCCTTGTTTGAGACCGCCAGAAGATCCGGCCACGAGGGACTGATGGTTAAAGATCCGATGGGGTTGTATGCTCCGGGGCGTCGCGGCGGGGGTTGGATCAAGCTAAAGAAACAATTTGCCACGCTTGATGTCGTGGTTATCGAGGTCGAATATGGGCATGGAAAACGGCGGGGGGTGTTGAGCGACTATACATTTGCCGTCCGCGATGATTCGACTGGAGCGCCTGTGGCTATCGGGAAAGCCTACAGCGGGCTGACAGATCCCGAGATCGCTGCATTGTCAGATGAGCTTCTCACGCTAGAGGTGTCGCGTTCCGGTAACAAGCTCACCGTCGAGCCCCAAATTGTGCTGGAGGTCGCCTTTGATGCAATTCGTGAAAGTTCACGGCACGTCTCAGGGCTTGCCTTGCGCTTTCCTCGGATCGTCCGTATTCGCCGGGACAAAGCTGTGGACGAGATTGATACAGCATCAAGCGCCCGGCGGTTATTAACAACCTGCGGATGATTTTCTGCGCATCATTTTCCTTGGGTTTGGAAAAAGTCGTGTCTTTACTCCCGGCCCCATGACCGATGCGGAAGCTTACATTGCCCTAAACATGGTGCCCCGCATCGGGCCCGTGCGGGTGAGGCGTATGCTTGATGTGCTCAGCTCCCCCGTCGAGGTCCTCCGGGCACCGGTTTCAAGGTTGGAATCGATCAACGGGATCGGACCCGAGGTCGCCAAGTCGGTGCGAGATTGGGAGGCGCAAGTGGATTTGACGGGCGAGTTGGCATTGGTGCGCGAATTTGGCGCATCCGTACTCACTCTTGCCGACCCCGGGTATCCCCGTTTGTTAAAGGAAATACACGACCCCCCCACCGTATTGTATGTCCATGGCGAGATCCTCGCTAGAGACCAATATGCTATCGGCGTCATCGGCACCCGCAAGCCAAGTCACTATGCCCTAGATTGCGCTAAGAAATTGTCCTACCAGCTGGCTTATTCGGGGGTGACGGTGGTCAGCGGATTGGCGCGAGGAGTTGATACCGCTGCGCACCAAGCCGCGCTGGCCGCCAAGGGGCGCACGATTGCGGTGCTTGGGAGTGGACTTATGCAGCTGTATCCACCAGAAAACAAGACGCTTGCGGAAAAAATTGCCACCTCTGGCGCTGTGATCACCGAGTTTTCAATGCGCATCAAGGCGGATCGGCAGACCTTTCCCATGCGGAATCGCATTATAAGTGGCAGTTCTTTTGGGGTTCTTGTGGTCGAAGCCGGGGCGCGGAGCGGGGCCTTGATCAGCGCCAATCAGGCAGGCGAGCAGGGAAGGTCAATTTACGCCTTGCCGGGCAGGATCGACAACCCCGGCGCCATTGGCTCGAATCGTCTTATCCAGCAAGGAGCAAAACTCGTTACTTCCGCTGCCGACATCTTGGATGACATGGGCCTCCTCTTTGCCGAGAAGCCACAACTTGTCGCCGCACCCAAGCCGGATCTCGCAGGAAACGAGGAAATCGTGCACACGGCGATTGGCGACGACGAGGTTCATATCGACACCGTCATCGAAAGATGCAGGTTGCCAAGCCATACAGTGTCTTCTACGTTGCTCGCCCTCGAAATGAAAAAGCTGGTCCGGCAGCTGCCCGGAAGCCGTTTTATAAGAATATCATAGCTATGGAAAAAACTCTCGTCATCGCCGAAAAACCCTCCGTTGCCCGCGACCTTGCCAATGCGCTTGGCAAGTTTTCCAGCAAGGACGACTACTTCGAAAACGACGAAATGGTCATCAGTTCGGCCATCGGCCATCTGGTAGAGCTTTGCCTTCCAAACGAGATGGATAAAAAGCGCGGCAAGTGGAGTTTCGCAAACCTTCCGATAGTTCCTGACCACTTTGACCTAAAGCCGATCGAAAAAACCAACTCAAGGCTGAATCTCATCAAACGCCTACTCAAGCGCAAGGACATCGGTAACGTGGTGAACGCGTGCGATGCCGGTCGAGAAGGGGAACTCATTTTCCATTACATTCTCCAGCTAACCGGGGTGAAAAAGCCTGTGAGTCGCCTGTGGCTTCAGAGCATGACTCCGGAAGCGATTCGCAGGGGGTTCGAGCATCTGCGTTCCGGAGACTCGATGGTTCCATTGGCCGATGCAGCAGTGTGCCGGAGCGAAAGCGACTGGCTGGTAGGCATCAACTCCACTCGAGCAATGACTGCCTTCAACTCGAAAGGCGGGGGGTTTCAACTCACACCGGTCGGTCGCGTACAGACACCGACATTGGCGATTCTTGCAGAGCGCGAGGAGAAGATCCGTGCATTCAAGCCGACTCCCTATTTTGAGGTCTTCGCCGAATTTGGAGTGGCCTCCGGGAGCTACCGTGGCCGTTGGTTCGATGAGTCCTTCAAGAAATCCGACGATGAAATCGCGCGAGCCGAGCGGATCATGGACCGTGCCGCCGCCGAGGCGATTGTTGCCAAGTGCGAGGGCAAGGCCGGAGAGATTACGGAGGAGAAAAAACCCTCCACCCAGATTGCTCCACAGCTTTACGACTTGACCACCCTCCAACGGGAGGCGAACTCCCGATTTGGTCTCAGTGCCAAGCGGACTCTTCAGATCGCGCAGGCGCTCTATGAGCGGCACAAGGTGCTCACCTACCCGCGCACCGACTCCCGGTATTTGCCTGATGACAATCTCTCGAATGTCAGAAAAATCCTCTCCGGCCTTGAGATCGATGATCTGGCCCGCCACTCCCGCCACGCGCTTGAGGCCGGCTGGATCGGGCTCAACCGTCGCGTGTTCAATGACGCGAAAGTCTCCGACCACCATGCAATTATTCCAACCGGTGTGTCGCCGGCGAAACTCGACGATTTCGAGCTGAAAGTCTACGACATGATCGCCCGCCGCTTTGTTGCGGCATTCTATCCTGTGGCGAAATTCGAAGTTACAACGCGCATCACGCGGGTGGAAAAAGAGGTATTCAAAACGGATGGGAAAATTCTGACCGAACCGGGCTGGATGGCTGTCTATGGCAAGGAGGTCGCGGGCGATGATGAGACGGTTGCGCTCGTGCAGGCTGGTGAGCAGGCGCGGACTGACGCCCTCGAGATTAAGGAAAACGAAACGCGTCCACCTGCCCGCTTCACCGAGGCCACGCTTCTCTCTGCGATGGAAGGTGCGGGCAAGTTGGTAGACGACGAGGAACTGCGCGAGGCGATGAGTCAGCGCGGTCTTGGCACACCAGCCACCCGAGCCCAGACGATCGAAGGCCTTCTGGGTGATGGATATATCATTCGGCAAGGGCGCGAACTGATCGCCACATCAAAAGGTCTTGCATTGATAACTCTGTTGCGTGGGCTTGGGGTCCAGTCGCTCACCTCTCCAGAGATGACCGGCGAGTGGGAATACAAGCTCAAGCAAATGGAGTCAGGCGCGCTGGCGCGTGACCGGTTCATGGAGGAAATCCGCGCCTTCACCCGCGAGATCGTTGAGAAGGCAAAAACATTTGAAGGCGACACGATAGAAGGGAATTTCCAAGACCTTGATGTGGTGTGTCCGAAGTGCGGTGGCCGAGGATTCAAGGAGTCATTTAAAGCTTTCGAGTGCAAGGCCGAGGGCTGCGGGGCAATCGTTTGGAAAAACATGGCCGGCCGGCAGTTCGAACGCGAGGAGATCGAAAAACTTCTCACGCATGGTAGCGTTGGCCCGATCGAGGGGTTTCGCAGCAGACTTGGGCGGCCGTTTGCGGCGCTTGTGCGGTTTGACAAGGACGAGGGAAAACAATCCTTCGATTTCGGAGAGAGTGCAGACTCTGCTGCAGGGATCAACTTCTCCGAACTTCCCTCGATTGGCGCCTGTCCAGCGTGCAAGTCTGGAACGATTCATGATACCGGCACAGCGTGGCAATGCAGCAATGTCGGGAAATGCAAATTCCGCATGGGGAAAAGTCTGTGCCAAAAAGAAATCCCCCGCGAGCAGGTCGAGAAATTGATTTTGGCGGGCAAGACAGACCTCATGCCCCGGTTCATCTCAAAAAAAGGAAGGCCGTTTTCCGCCTACCTCACACTCGAGGGTGACAAGGTGAAATTTGAGTTCGAGCCCAGGGAGAAAAAAACTCCCGCCACAAAAAAGAAGGCGCCAGCCAAGAAAAAAGCTGCCGCCTGACTTTTATAACCGAAGCGGTCTCGCCAAGGCCGCTTCTAGACCTCCTGACGGGTGAAGAAATCGAGCCTCCCTTTTTTTCAAGCAGCGGTCACTGCTGTAATCCTGGAGAGGATTTTGGATAATTCGACCATCCGAGCAGAAGTGGTTGTTGCGCTGGTAACGTTTCTTGGTGGATTAGGCACCCAAGCGGTGGTGGCGCTGTCAGGAATCATGAGGCTGCCGTTCGTAAATTTTCTCGGATCTGAAGCTTCCAACCTGCGATCAAGAGCATGATTCTCGAAGCGATGGAATGGTGTGCGACCCCCGCCTCGTGGCACGTCCGCAGGCAGGGATTTCTCGCTGCGCAGATTGCAATCCGCCACCGCAGGCGGCGCTGCGAAGGATTCTGGAGATCGCACCTTGAGGCCAGTCGCCGATTCATTGATGATTGCGTAGCGGTGGAGGCCGGAGGAAGGCGGGAACACGCTGTGGTGCTTGGCTCCGGGCATTTGAATGATATCAGTGCCAGGTTTTTGGATCGAGCATTCCGCCGCATCACGTTGGTCGATGTCGTGCACCCAATAGAGGTCCGTCTGCGGTGCATGGTATCTCGCGGGCGGTGGCGCTGTGTTTCCACAGATCTTTCCGATCCGGAGCAGCAAGTCGTTGAACTTGTTCACAACGCGTCATGGGTTTTCTCAACGTGCCTGCTATCGCAATTGCCATTGAATCATGTGGAAGCGCTCGCATTCAATATTCTGGACCGGCATTTGGAGTTGTTGCGAAGCGCAAGGCGGTCGGTGTTGGTTACTGATACATCCAAGCGTTTTTCCGCAGAAGAGAAGTGGGTTGGATTGCTCGGAGGGATCAAGCTTCCAGAGCCGCGCAAATCGTGGATTTGGCAACTCGCGCCGCCTGGGGAGCACGGCAATCCGGGGAGGGGCTGTGAGGAGCGCCTGGTTGAGGCGTCCGTACTTGGAGTCTAAAGCCGGGTCAGATGGCGGCCAATCCGCTCGCCAGCGTGGGGTGCCGGTAGCAATAGCCTTCTCTCAAGGCAACCGCCGGGCGCACGCGCACGCTGTCGAGCATCACGCGAGACAAGTCCCCTAGAAACAGCCTCAAGGCGAACGATGGCGCAGGAATCAATGCCGGACGGTGGACGGATGCCGCGAGTTCGCTTGTGAATACAGAATTTCTAACGGGTTCTGGATTCACGGCATTCACCGCGCCGTTCCACTGATTATTCACAAGTGCTTGAAGAATCATTCCCGCGACATCGTCCACATGGATGCAACTCATCCATTGCCGCCCATTTCCCAGTCTTCCGCCGAGGCCCGCCTTGAATAATGGGCGGATCATTTTCATTGCGCCTCCGGGGCCCGTCACAAAGCCGATGCGCAGCCGAACCACCCTCACGCCGAAATCCTCTGCCGGAACGGCGGCCGCCTCCCAAGACTTGCAGACATCAGCCAAAAACCCGTCCCCCGCAGCCGATGATTCATCGACCTCCCGTTCGCCGGTGTGCCCATAGAATCCAATGGCGGAAGCGTTGATCAGCACCCGTGGGCCGCCTCGCCCGAGGCTCTCTACAATCCGGCTGGTGGTCTCCACGCGGCTTTGAAGGATGGCGCGCCTTTTTGCTTTGGTCCAAAGACCGAGAATCGGCTCGCCGCCGAGATTCACCACGGCGTCGAGCCCAGAAAAATCCAACTCCCCGAATGACCCGATCCGCCGGAATCCGGTTCCGCCGCCGCGCGAAAATGGAACGATCAAGTGCCCGGCCTCAACAGCCAAGTGCCGAAGTCTCGAGCCCACATACCCCCGTGCTCCGATGATTCCAATATGCATCTGCTTGACGAGTCTCATGCCTGGAAAGGATTTCAAGGCTGGAATTACCCGCATCCGCCGCGCTACCGGCCCGCCTCCTTAGGAAGGCCCTCTATCCGCTCTCCGGGCCATATGTTGTTTTTAGTGAACCAGCCCTGCGGCATTTCAAGCGCATAGGCGATGTTGCTGAACCGGCTCGAAACGGGAGTTTCAACCAGTGGCTTGAGATCATGAAGTTCGACGATCGTGCCGAATCTGTCCAGGTAGGCAATCGAAAGGGGGATCGTTGTGTTTTTCATCCAGAAGCCGACGGGACCTGTTTTATCCATTATGAAAAGCATGCCCGAATTGGATGCAAGTGATTCCCGGAACATGAGGCCGGTTGCGCGTTCATGTTCCTCGTCCGCAATTTCTGCCCGAACCATTCGGCCGCCGATCCGGAGTTCCGTGGATGCCAGTGGAGGCTGAGGCGCGCTTTGAGCGCTGGTTCCCGAAACGCTCAACAATAATGGCAAGACAAAAATCGCGCTCCACAAGGATAAAGAAAATAGATCGAATCTGTTGACAGGGTTTCTGGAATTTGCACACATACCGCCTTTCAAAACATGTATCTGTCGCAGCGCAATCAAGAAAACACCTACCATCCTCGATCAGTGTTTACGGTATCAACCGCTGCTGAATAAACCCGACTAACTGAACTACTACGGATACCGAGGATACCGAGGCACCGACCAATGGCAAATTTTTTTCCAAAGTGGACCAACTGGCTCCCCCTAAAGGTGGTCATTTGCGCTGGCGCGATCGTCACTTTCCTGGTGGCGGGCATCTCCTATTACTTCACGCCAAAATACACCAGGGTTGGCTATGAACCCACTCAACCGGTTCCCTTCTCTCACGTCATCCACGTCCAACAACTCGGCATGGATTGCCGCTATTGCCACAGCTTCGTCGAGGTCGCCTCGCACTCGAATATCCCGACCACGCAGACCTGCATGGCGTGCCACACGCAAATCAAAGCCGATAGCCCGAAACTCGCCGCAGTGCGGGAAAGCTGGAAAACTGGCGAACCGGTCAACTGGGTCCGCATTCACAAGCTTCCCGACTACACTTATTTCAATCACGCCGTGCACGTGAATCGTGGCGTGAGTTGCTACAGTTGCCACGGAGCGGTCAACGAGATGAAGGTCGTCTACCAGCACGAGACCCAGAGTATGTCATGGTGCTTGGACTGCCACCGCGCCCCTGAAAATCACCTCCGCCCACCCTCGGAGATCTACAACATGGCTTGGCATCCGCCCGCTGATACGACGCAGCGGCAGATCGGCCTGAAATTTAAAGAGGAGTGGGAAGTCAACCCGCCAGTCACTTGCGGAGGATGCCACCGATGAAGATAAATTTCCACCACCCTGCCCCGGAGAAAACACCACGCATTTGGCGTAGCCTGCGCGAACTCGAAAACGATCCCGAGTTTGAGAAACACCTCCACACAGAATTCCCGCGTGGAGCCGACGTCTATCAGGATAGCGGCCTTTCAAAGCGAGACTTCATCAAACTCATGGGAGCCTCCATCGCGCTCGCTGGAGTGGGCCTCACTGGATGTCGCCGTCCGGAATCCTATCTTGTTCCTTTTACCAAAGGCGTGGAATTCACCATTCCCGGAAAATTCCTGTATTACGCAACATCGATGCCCGCCCGATTTGGCGCGATTCCCCTTGTTGCCACCACGTCCGACGGGCGTCCAACCAAACTTGAGGGTAATCCTCTCCACCCTTTCTCAAATGGCGGAACCGATACGTTTGCCCAAGCGGAGACCCTGAATCTTTACGACCCGCACCGCTCAAAACAAATCACTGAAAATGGAAAGCCTTCCAGTAGAGAGGCTTTCGATGCATATGTGGCATCCGTAGCCCAAAGTGATGGCTCAAATTTGGCGATTCTCACGGAGCCCTCGAGCTCGCCTACCAGAGCCCGTTTCCGCGCGGCGCTTCAAACCAAGTTCCCAAAGCTTGTGTGGGCTGAATACGATCCACTCGCGCCCACTGCTGCAAACGCGGCAAATGAGGCATCGTTCGGCTCCAGTGTCCGCCTTGTTCCTCAATTTTCCAGAGCGGATGTCATTCTGGCCATCGATAGTGATTTCCTGAACCCGATTGAGACAGGCATTGGGTATGCCCAAGGCTTCTCGGCGCGACGCAATCCGGAACAAAAGGGCGCTTCGATGAACCGCCTCTATGCGGTTGAGAACCATTACACCGTAACTGGTGGAATGGCTGACCACCGCCTACGTTGCAAGATTTCTGAGACAGGTGAATTTGCCCGTCAACTCGGGTTGGCACTCGCCGCAGCTACCAACAACGCCGCGCTTGCTGAAGTAGCCAACGCCTTCCCCGCCTCGCAAACTTCCATTGATCCTGCATGGATCAAGGAATGCGCTGCCGACCTTGCAAAGAATGCAGGCAGTTCAATTGTTCTCGCCGGACCAATGACGCCTGCCCCTGTTCAGGTTTTGGTCAATGCCATTAACAATGCCCTTGGCAATATCGGATCGACGCTACTTCCGGTGAAAGCTGATCTCGTGCCCGCCGCCTCGATTGAGGACCTTGCGGCCGCTATCGACAAAGGAAACGTCAAGACGCTGTTCCTGATGGGCGTCAATCCTGTATACAATGCCCCCGCGAACCTAGGGTTTAAGGAGCTCCTTTCCAAGGTTCCTGATACCGTGCATCTAGGTTTTTTTGAGGACGAAACAGGCACAGCTTCCCGCTGGCATGTCCCGGCCGCTCATTTCCTAGAATCTTGGGGTGACTGTCGCACATTCGATGGCACATACACCTCAGTGCAACCGATGATCCTTCCCCTATGGAACGGGGTGTCAGAGATTGAAGTTCTTAATATTCTCAGCGGCGCTACCGCTCCAGAAGGGCCATCGCTTGTGCGTGAGACATTCAACGCGATCGCGCCACAAGCCACAGCAGAGTCTTGGAACGCCTTCCTGCGCGATGGCTTCCTGCCGGAGTCCGCATTCCAACAAATTCAGCCCACCTTCAATGCGGCAACAGCTTCAGGCCTTGCCAAAAAAGGTGCTCCAGCGAAGGCTGACGCCCTTGAGCTCGTATTCCTGCAAAGTTCGAGTGTCGATGACGGCCGCTACGCGAACAATTCCTGGCTTCTTGAGACGCCTGATTTTGTGACAAAAGTCACTTGGGACAACGTCTTGATGGTTAGCCCGGCAACGGCCGTGCGTCTTGGCATCAAAACAAACAATTTCGGTCTCCTTGGCGACGTTGCAGAAAAGATGGGCAACGACGTTAATTACGACCTAATTGGTGATATTGTGGAATTGTCCGATGGCAAATCCACAATCGAAGCTGCGGCCATCGTCGCCCCCGGCCATGCAGATGATTCCCTTTCTATCGCTCTTGGCTATGGCCGCAAAGGGGTATCAGCACTCATGGACGGAGTCGGTTTTGACGCATATCCCCTTCGTTCGTCAAATTCCATGAGGTTTTTGGACGGGGTGACCATCAAGGTAACCGATCGTAACTACCCTATTGCCCAGACTCAGGAACACCGGAGCATGGAGGGTCGAGATCTCGTGCGGGAGGGCTCCCTAGAGCGCTACGCAAAGGACAACGCTTTCGCCCAGACCATGGGCATGGACAGCCATATCCCGCCAAACATTTCACTCTACACCCACCCCGAGTTGAATGCCAAAGACCAGTGGGGAATGACGGTCGATCTCAACACCTGCACTGGGTGTAATGCTTGCGTTGTGGCCTGCCAGGCTGAAAATAACGTTCCTGTTGTCGGAAAGGATCAGGTCCGTAAAAATCGAGACATGGCTTGGATTCGTCTCGACCGCTACTTCGCCGGCGATTCCAGTGATCCTGAGATGCTCTCCCATGCGATCATGTGCCAGCATTGTGAGAACGCTCCATGTGAAACTGTCTGTCCGGTAAATGCGACAGTTCACAGCGAGGATGGGCTGAACCTCATGGCCTACAATCGTTGCATTGGCACCCGTTACTGCGCAAACAACTGCCCTTGGAAGGTTCGCAGGTTCAATTACTTCGATTATAATCAGCGCCCAATCGACGAGCTTTATTGGGGCCCTCTGGCCAAAAAAGGCATGGCTGACAGCCTCAAGATGTCCAAAAATCCAAACGTCACCGTGCGTATGCGCGGGGTCATGGAAAAGTGCACCTTTTGTATCCAACGCATCGAAGAAGCAAAAATCTCCCGTCTCGTCGAGGCTGGCCCCACGCCTGCCAGCGATACGCCGATTGCACCTTTCAAGGTTGCCTGCCAGCAAGCCTGCCCGAACGACTCGATCGTTTTTGGCAACATCGCTGACCCCAAGAGCCAGGTTTCCAGAATGCGCAAGGACCCGCGCGGATATGTCATGTTCAAATACCTGAACGTGTCCCCGCGCGTGACCTACCTTGCGCGCATCCGCAATCCCAACCCTAAAATGCCCGGCGCCGATCTCGTTGGAATGGCCAATGGATCCGGTCACCATGGGGACGCCCACGGAGAGCATGCCGATCAAGGCCATGTCGACTCCCACAGCGACCATCACACCGAGCCAGCCGCCCACTAAAGCCACCTCCGTAAAATGTCCAACGCGTCCGCATCCGCAGAACCCGCCGAGCAGCTTACGGCCGAGGAGAAACAACTCGTCCGCGCCCCACTCGTGCTCAACAAGCGCACGATGGGGTGGATCAGCAATTACATCAGCTCGATCGTCGAGGCCAAGACGCCCATTTGGTGGTATGTGGCCATGGCCATCACAGCTCCACTCACTGTCATGTGTCTGGCCATGCTTGTTTACCTCATCGCCACAGGCGTTGGTGTCTGGGGGAACAACCACCCTGTCGGGTGGGCATGGGACATCACAAACTTTGTGTTCTGGATCGGTATTGGCCATGCAGGAACGCTGATTTCAGCCATTCTTTTCCTCACCCGCCAAAAATGGCGCACCTCGATTAACCGCGCGGCAGAGGCAATGACTCTATTTGCAGTGGTCTGTGCGGGCATTTACCCTGCATTGCACGTGGGCCGCGTGTGGATGGCTTGGTTCCTCGCGCCTGTTCCGAATGCCAACGGAATCTGGCAAAACTTTCGCTCACCGCTTCTGTGGGATGTCTTCGCGGTATCCACATATTTCACCGTCTCTGTCCTCTTTTGGTACACCGGCCTCATTCCCGATCTCGCCACCCTGCGCGACCGTTGTAAAACGAAAATACGCAAGTTCATTTACGGTGTGCTAGCCCTGGGCTGGCGTGGTGGAAATCGCCAATGGCGGCATTACGAGATGGCTTACCTCATCCTCGCCGGCCTCTCCACGCCGCTCGTTCTTTCAGTGCACTCGGTCGTGTCCTTCGATTTCGCAACCTCAGTCGTTCCTGGATGGCATACCACGATCTTTCCTCCATACTTTGTGGCTGGAGCCATTTTTGGTGGCTTTGCAATGGTTCTGACCATCATGATTCCTGCTTGCGCGGTCTACAAGCCACTCCACGATCTGGTAACGATCGATCACGTGGACAAGATGTGCAAAATCATCCTGCTCACAGGCTCGATCGTCGGATACGCCTACCTCATGGAGTTGTTTATTGCCTGGTATGGATCGAATCCCTATGAGCAAGCAGCTTTCTGGTACCGCGCATTCGGCCCGTACTGGTGGGCTTATTGGTCGATGATGTTCTGCAACGTCATTGCGCCACAGTTCTTTTGGTTCAAATGCTTGCGAACACACCTTGTTTGGGTCTGGATTATCGTTCAGTTCCCGAATGCCGGCATGTGGTTTGAACGATTTGTCATCATCGCCACCACTCTGGCCCGTGACTTCATGCCTTCCGCTTGGGGCATGTTTCACCCCACGTGGGTTGATATCCTTACCTTTGTGGGAACCTTCGGTCTCTTTGGCACCTTATTCCTACTATTCATCCGATTCCTTCCAATGATTTGTATGTTTGAAGTAAAAGCAGTTCTGCCAGAAGCAGATCCACATCACGGGGAGGCGCATCACTAATATGAACGCTGTCGGAAACACCCAAGCCAAGATCTATGGTATCGGTGCGGAATTCCAGTCCGCCCGCGATCTCTATCACGCCGCAGAAAAAATCCGCGATGCGGGGTTCCAGAAATGGGACGTTTTCTCGCCTTTTCCCATTCATGGCATGGATGAGGCCATGGGCATGAAAAAGTCCATCCTCGGGAAAATCGTCTTCTTTGGGGGATTGACCGGATTTCTGACCGCCGTCTCATTGGAGTTCGGCACATCGTCATTTCTCTATCCACTCATCGTTGCAGGAAAACCCACCAATCTTTACACGGTTCCCGCATTTTTCCCTGTCATGTTTGAATTGACGATTCTGCTCTCCGCCTTCACGGCTGTGTTCGGCATGCTGATCCTCAATGGCCTTCCCCGGTTGAATCACCAACTCTTCAACTGGGATCGCTTCAAGTTGGTCACCGAGGATAAATTCTTTGTCGCTATTGAAGCCCATGACGCCAAGTTTTCATCCCGCTCGGTGAGTGATTTTCTGGAATCCATCGGCGGAACAAATATCACCACAATCCACGGCGACTAAACGGACATGCTGAAATACTTTTTCTATACATTCGGTCTTATTGTCGTCTTGATCGTCACGGTTGCAGGATTTCGCGGGCAGAAATTCCAAAAGCCACCAATCGAGATTTTTCCTGACATGGATCACCAGCCTAAATATAAAGCTCAATCGGGAAGTGACTTCTATGCGGATGGAAGGGCAAATCGCGAGCCGGTCTCAGGCACAGTACCGCTCGGGTACTCCATGCCGCTGCAAAAGCCTACAGCCCACTCTTCAGGGGACGCAACCAGTCCATACAGGGACATCAATTTTTCCACTGGCGTTTCATACATTGACACAGGAAAAATCATAAACCAGTGGGGAACTGGATTTCCGATGGAAGTCACCCAGGAATTCATCTCGCGCGGTCAAGAGCGCTATAATATTTCCTGCAAGGTTTGTCATGGCGCGGCAGGAGATGGAGCAGGCATCGCAGGAAAATACGGACTCGTCGCCATCGCGAACCTCCACCAACAACGCATACGCGACATGGCGGATGGTGAAATCTTTAACACAATAACCCATGGTAAAAACACGATGATGGGATACGGCGACCGCATTCAGGTACAGGACCGCTGGGCTATCATCGCATACATCCGCGCCCTACAGAAATCCCAAGGCGGGGCAACAATCAACGACGTTCCTCCCGGTGAACGCGCCAAACTTGAATCTCAGAACAAATGAGCAGCGGACACGAACCATCACAACCCGGCAGCCATACATTCGATTATAAGCATGTCGGTGGTCGCTTCATAGGATTAGTTGCCTTGGCAATTGTCGCCTATGCGGCAGTCGGCTTTGGCGCCATCAATGACACGAAGCAATTCGCTTTTTCGTACCTTTTTGCGTTCACTTTCTTCTTCACAATTTGCATGGGCGGATTGTTCTGGACCCTCGTCCACCACGCCGTGGATGCCGAGTGGAGCGTGGTAGTTCGCAGGCAATTGGAAAACATGGCAAGCCTTCTCGTGGTCATGGCAATTTTGTTCATTCCTTTGATTTTTGTCGCCCCGAAACTGTGGTATTGGATGACCAAACTCCCCGGACAAGACATCTTGCTTGATGAGAAATGGCCCTATCTCACAGAGGAGTTTTTCTGGATCCGTGCGGCTTTCTATTTCCTCTTCTTTGGCATCGCTGCTCTCTGGCTCCGCTCGAACTCCATCAAGCAGGATGTTACTGGTGATGCCCGCTACACCTTGCTGAATCGCAAGATCACGTTTGCCAGCCTCCCGCTCTTCGCTGTCTCCCTCACCTTCGCCGCAATCGATTGGCTCATGGGTCTTGATTACCACTGGTTCTCCACCATGTGGGGAGTTTATATCTTTGCCGGGACCGCTCTCAGCAGCCTTTGCGTGCTCGTTTTGATCATTACCGCCCTGCGTAACGCAGGGTACTTCCAAAATATCATCACCCTTGAGCACTACCATATCCTGGGCAAGCTCATGCTGGCATTTACGATCTTCTGGGCCTACATCGGCTTCAGCCAATACATGCTGATCTGGTATGCAAATATTCCGGAGGAAACCGTCTACTTCCTTCGTCGCAACACTGAAAACTGGCAAATTTTGAGCACTGCTCTCGTTGTTGGGCACTTCTTTGTTCCATTTCTCCTTCTTTTGCCAAATCTTGGGAAAAAGAAACCCGCATTTCTCTGTGGTATGGCTTTCTGGATACTTTCCATGCACATGCTGGATATCTACGTCATCGTACTTCCCGTACTTCACAAGGCTGGAGCCTCGCTAAGTTGGCTTGATGTCGCCTGTATTGCGGCCATCGGGTGTACGCTTGCAGCAATCTTTCTGAAAAGACTCGGTGATGCCCCTCTCTGGCCGCTGAAGGATCCCCGCTTGAAAAAATCCATCGCTCTTAAAAACTGATGCAACCTGCCACTACAGATTCACCCGCCCACGTGGAGACAAGAAAACCCATTTTCTGGATTTTCATCATTGCTCTGATTGGGGTGGCCCTCTTTTTGGGAATCAATGCATACTTCCTCAGCTCAGAAACAGCCTCGATCGAGCCTGAAGAAGCTCTTCGCTCGGATGAGCGCGTAAAAAATCTGGCCGATATCCAAGCCGAGGAAACGCAAAAGTTGACGACCTTTGGGTGGGTCAACCAGCCGAAAGGCGAGGTTCGAATTCCAGTCGATCGCGCGATGAAGCAAGTACTCCTTGAGTTGAATGCCAAAGAGCCAATGGCCGCTTATCCGATTCTCGATGCAACTGGTCAACCTATCCCTACGGAGCAGGACCCTGCGGAGTTACCCCAAGATCCGGCCTCATCTGAACAAGAAATTTCAACCAAACTCATCCCGCCAGTAAAATCAAAGTCCGGCACTGCCCCAGCCAAAAAAACAACCCCATGACTGCTGGAATAATCCTTCTCGTCTTTGGTTTCGTAATCCTTAGCGGTTCCGCCTTGCTGGCGATTTGCTGGGCAGCGAAATCCGGACAATTCTCGAATATTACTGAGGGAGCGGCCTCCATTTTCGATCAAGACGAACCCGTTGGAGTGCCAACCGACCGCTTCCCTGTCAAAAACAGCCAATGAACTCGCCTAGTTTGCTATCAACAATCAACCCTGCCACCGAGCCAGACAAGCTCGACAGCGTCGAACGCGCTGAAATTGATGCATCGACTCGCGGGCCGGTACTACTGTTCTTCGGAACCGCCATTTTCTGGCTCCTTATGGGCTCGTTACTGGGACTCATCAGCGCGTGGAAGATCACAAATCCAGGGCTATTTGACTCGATCAGTTGGCTGACATTTGGCCGTTTGCGCCCTGCACACCTGAATCTTGTGGCTTACGGGTGGGCGGTTCCTGCGGCGATCGGTGTGGGACTTTGGCTGACGGCTCGCCTTTGCCGTGTTCCTTTACTGCATGCAAAGTTGCTTATCAGTTCTGCTATTGTTTGGAATCTCGGGATTCTTGTTGGACTATCTGGGATCTTGATTGGTGATGGACGTTCAATCGAGTGGCTAGAATTCCCCGCCTATGCAACTCCGATTCTCTTTATTGCCTACGCTTGTATCAGTGTCTGGACCATCATCATGTTCCGCTTTCGCAAGTCTGGACACATCTATGTCTCGCAGTGGTATTTGTTTGCAGCGTTTCTTTGGTTCCCATGGCTCTACGCAACAGCCAACATCCTGCTTGTCTGGCAACCTGTTCAAGGTCCAGCT
The DNA here is from genome assembly GCA_937888355.1 of uncultured Spartobacteria bacterium. Lineage (GTDB taxonomy): Bacteria > Verrucomicrobiota > Verrucomicrobiia > Chthoniobacterales > Terrimicrobiaceae > UBA967. The sequence goes on along the minus strand of CALAPX010000348.1, from coordinate 9,338 downwards.
CAGGGAGCTATTAACTGGTGGTATGCCCACAACGTCCTAGGACTGTGGTTTACTCCGATTGGTCTTGCCGCTGCATATTATTTCATCCCCAAAGTCATCGGCCGTCCAATCCACAGTTACTACTTAAGTATCCTCGGATTTTGGTCACTTGCTCTCTTTTACAGTTGGAATGGGATGCACCATCTCATCGGTGGCCCGTTTCCCGCATGGATGGTCAGCGCCAGTGTTGTGGCCAGTGTCATGATGTTCATCCCGGTGATCACAACAGCAATTAACCACCATATGACCATGAAGGGGCACTTTGAAGCGCTGAATTGGAGTCCTACACTTAGATTTATCGTCTTCGGGGCCGTCAGTTACACAGTAGTCAGCCTTCAGGGGACTTTCATGGCAATCCCCGCGTTGAATTCTATCACACACTTTACTGACTACACGATCGGCCATGCCCACCTAGGCCTCTACGCCTTCTTCACCATGATCATGTTCGGGTCTATGTATTATATCGTCCCGCGTTTGGTGGGTGGGGAGTGGCCTTGCGCAAATCTCATCCGCTGGCACTTCTGGCTTTCAGCGGTTGGCATTATTCTCATGGTCGGTGCCCTCACGCTCGGAGGTCTACTCCAAGGGCTCGCGTTATATGATGTCGCAAGCACCTTCCGAAGCTCAATAGAGTTTGCCACACCATTCCGGGTCCTGCGTGGAATTTCCGGTTTCATACTTATGGGTGGACAACTCGTGTTCGCCTATCTCTTTGTGCAAATGCTCCTTAAACCAGGGAGCCAGAAAAAAAGCCCGGCCCATTTTGACAAGTCTGATAATAGTTCCAACGACTCAGTCGCGATATGAATAAGTTGCCACTCATCTTCGTCGGCATTTTCCTGACCTTCACTTCGGCGTGGATCGGGCTTGTCGCGTATCCAACACTAAACCTTGCTAATGTGGAACCCATCCCAGACGAGGAAACCGGAGGGGTGCTCCCGCCAACGACATCAGGAATGGCCATTGCTGGTCAGAAGGTATATGCGTCCGCCGGATGCATGTACTGTCATAGTCAGCAAGTGCGCTGGGCGCCGCTTTCTACCGATATTGCCAAAGGCCTAGGCACACGCCAGACGGTCGCACGTGATTATATTCGCGAGAAAGTTGCTTTCCTTGGCACCATGCGAACGGGGCCTGATCTTTCGAATATTGGCGTTCGTCAAACCGATGCCAACTGGCACCATCTGCACCTGTTTGAACCACGCACGGTGACCGAGTGGTCTATTATGCCCTCATACAGGTACCTCTACAAAACGCAAAAGATCTCTGGTCAACCTTCCAATGATGCTATCCAAGGTCTGCGTGGCCCACATGCGCCAAAGCCAGGATACGAGGTTGTTCCGTCCGTCGACGCAAAAGCCTTGGTTGCATACATGCTCTCGCTTAAGAAAAACTACAAGCTCCCCGAGTCACCGGAGCCCACAGCAAAGTAATCCATTCCCGTGAGTTCGCCTAACACACCGCAAGAAGAACCGTTCAACGAAAGTCAGCCAGAGAACGACGAAAATATCGTTAAAGTTCACGCCTCCATTATTCGTGAGCGTGAAGAACCGCGTGCTGGATATGAGCCCATTCCCTTGTGGCTCATCACAGTTTTTTTCGCGATCATCTTCTGGGCCGGAATATATCTCGCCTATAACAGCGGAGGCTTCAGCAAAGAGGTATACAACCCCGAATTGGTCTCATGGCAGGGAGGGGGCGCCTCAGTATCAGTTCCGCCCGATCCCAAAGTGATTGGCAAGCGTCTTTTCACTCAGAATTGTGTGGTTTGCCACCAGACGAGTGGTCTAGGGGTTGCCGGTCAATTTCCTACGCTTGTTGAGAGTGAGTGGGTTATCGACGCCGGTCCAGATGACTGGGTGGGTGATAATCATCTTGTCAGAGTGCTTATCCACGGCCTTGGTGGCCCAGTCCAAGTCAAAGGCGTCACTTATAATAACGCCATGCCTCCATGGAGCCAGTTGAAGGATGATCAAATTGCGGCGATTCTTACTTACATTCGCTCGGAGTGGGGAAACAACGAACCACCAATTACTTCAGAATATGTCCAAACTATCCGGGAGCTCACCAAAGATCGTACCGAACCTTGGACACAAAAAGACCTGAAAGCGATACCCCCCGAAAAGATTCAAGAACTCGGAGCAGCCCCGGCTCCAGCGGAACCCGCAACAACCGTTCCCGCAGCGCAGCCAGCAGCCTGATATCGAGACCATGAAATTCCTCTTGCGCCTTTTCCCACTCATTATCGTTACACTCCTCGGAGGCATCACGAATGCCCCTGCTGAGGAGCGAACCGGAAACCTCTACTGGGCACCTCCTTCCATCACGACTGGTGGAGATCAGATCGATGTGCTCATCAATTTCATCTTTTGGCTGACAATTGCAGTGTTTGTCGCCACGCAAACGGTTTACATTGTCTACCTTGTTAAGTACCGCCGCCGCCCCGGACACAAGGCTCACTACAGCCATGGCAATAACACGCTCGAATTTTGGTGGACGATCATCCCCACTGCTATCTTCCTTACGCTTGCAATCTGGGGTAACCGGGTTTGGCATGACCTCACCCAAGGGGAAATTCCTCCCGATGCCATTACAATCGACATCGTATCCTATCAATTTGGTTGGGACCTTCGATATGCGGGGGCGGACAGGCAGCTCGGGCGTGGCGATGTCGAACGCATGAGTCTTGAAAACAAATATGGTGTGGATCCTGAAGACCCCGCTGGCAAAGATGATTTTACCTCCACGGAGTTAGTCATTCCGGTCGGCAAGACCGTGCAAGTACTCCTCCGCTCGCGTGATGTTATCCACTCGTTCTACGTCCCGGCATTTCGCCTTTATCAGGATGCGGTGCCGGGAAGGACGATTAAGTGGGTTAACTTCACCACTACCAAGACTGGCGAACTGGAGATTGCCTGCAGCCAACTTTGTGGAACTGGCCACTATAATATGAAAGCCAAGATTCGTATCCTGCCGGTGGAGGAATACGAGGAGTGGTATGCCAAAAAGTCTGCAGCAGTTCTTGCCCAGCGGGAGGACGAAATGAATGCCGAACCTCTCTTGGCCTCCTCTGCATTATAATTAAAAGTCGGCGCATAGGGAAAAGTTCTTACCTCAAATGAGGTGATTAAGTTATTGCTCCATGAAGGCTGCTTCCATTGAATATGAAGCCTTATGAAACTTAATTACAAAATCATCACATCAGTGGCTGCTTGCCTCGTTCTCGTTGCATGTGAAGAAGCCAAAAAAGACACTCAGAAAGCCGTTGAAAAAGCTGGGGAAGGTGTTGAAAACGTGGCGGAAGAGGCCAATGCTGCTGCAAAAGAAACTGCAAAAGGTGTTATCAAAGACACTGGCGCGACTGTTGATGCAGCAGGCGAGGCAGTGAAAACCGGAGCCAAAGAGGTGAACGAAGCAGCAAAGGGTGCTGGCGCCGCTGTTGAAAACGTGGCGGAAGAGGCCAATGCTGCCGCAAAAGAAACCGCCGAAGATGCAGGGGCCGCTGCTGATGCGGTTGGACATGGCATTGAAAATGCCGCAGACGACGCGCAAAATGCGGTTAAATAATTGATTTAATCTCACTTTTCCATGTGGCAGTTCCTGAAAAAGGGGCTGCCACTTTTTTTTGGAAAAAAACAATTAAACCCGAGTAGACGCGCAATAGATGATGGGTGAATCTTTAAAGTAATGAGACACACAATTCTCAACGCTTTTTGTGCTCTGATCACTTGGAGTGCTGGTGTCCAAGACGGAAATACCGAAACGCTTGCATTTTTGAATCCCGTGAAATTCCGCTCGATCGTGGGCGAGGGGAATGAAAACAAGTGGCATAACCTGCAGTTGGGCGAGCGCACAGCAAAGATAGGATTGGCCCTTATTGGGACGCCGTACTTGAACTACACGCTTGAACTCAGTGACCGTTTAGAGGCGCCGAGTGTGAATATGGACGGCATGGATTGTTGGACATTTTTCGAAAACGCCCTCGGCACCGCGCGGGCATTCTCAGTCACGGTTTCGCCAGAGCCCCGTGACCTGCTGCGAATGATTGAACTGGATCGATATCGTGGCGGAGCGTGCGACGGCACATTCCTTTCACGGCTTCATCACTTGGAGGATTGGGCCCATGATAATGAACAGCGGGGTTTGATTGATGATATCACTCCAGCGCTGCCAGGGGCCAAGAAGCTTCATCGCAAGATGTCCTATATGGGGAAAAACTGGGAAAGTTTCCGACAACTGCGCTGCAATCCGTCACTAGTCCCGAAAATGCAAAAAATCGAGGATGAGATTTCCCGACGAGGAATTCACTACATCCCTAAAAAATCAGTGCGAGCAATTGAAAAGCACCTTCGCGATGGCGATGTCGTTTCCATCGTCACCACATGGCCGGGAACCTACACCTCGCATGTCGGTATTGTCGTGAGGGACAAGAATGGCGTCCTAAGATTTCTTCATGCTTCAAAAAACCACCGCCAAGTTGTCCTCGATACTCGCCTCTCGGAATATCTTGCAGCAAATAACAAACACATGGGCATTCATGTTTCTAGACCGAAAGAGGTTCAACTTTCCGCCATGGATCACTGAGGTGTACTTTGTTTTCGCATTTCCACTCTCTCAATCGAGCGGTATGCAAGCTCCATGGATTATGATTTTGCGGTAATTGGCGGGGGGAGTGCTGGGTATGCTGGAGCAAGAACAGCGGTAGGCATGGGTCTTAAGACCGTAGTGGTCGATGGAGCAAAAGAAGTGGGAGGCCTATGCATCCTGCGCGGATGTATGCCAAGTAAGACGTTTCTTGAGTCGGCACGGAGGTTTCGCATGTTCGGTCACGCCGCCGAATTTGGCCTCTCCGCCGGGGACGTCCGGTACGATCAAGCTGCAATCCAAGCCAGAAAATGCCGTCTTGTGGGAGAATTTGCCGACTATCGCAAGAGCCAGTTGGAGGATGGACGCTTCGACTTCGTGCGGGGACACGCAGAATTTGTCGAGCCGACCCGCCTGCGTGTCCATTCTCTGGACGGCGGCACGCATGACATCCAGGCAAAGACATTTCTCATTGCGACTGGCTCGGAGATTTCAGTGCCTCCCGTCCCGGGGTTGGCTGAAGCAGGGTGTCTTACAAGTGATGAGATGCTCAATCTCACGGAACTGCCAAAATCGCTGATAGTTCTTGGTGCGGGGCCTGTGGGACTCGAAATGGCAACGTACTGCAATGCCTTCGGATCAAAGGTAACTGTCATACAAAGAGGCAAACGTATTCTGACCGGGACTGATTTGGATGTCGCTGAAGAACTCGAGCGGGCTATCCGAGGGGCAGGGATCTCCCTGTATACCGGAACGGGGCTTTTGCAGCTCGAGCGCGATGGGGGGAAAATCAAGATCGTCTTCGAGCATGGGGATGAGGTTTGCACCCTTGAGGCTGATGTCGTGATGAACGCCTTGGGGCGCAAGCCAAGTTTGCGTGGGTTTGAAACGCTCGGCTTGGAGGTAAGGCACGGCAGGATTTCTGTCGATACCGCCCAGCGCACCTCGTTGCCTCATGTCTATGCCGCAGGCGATGTGTGTGGAGGGTTGGAGGTTGTGCACATAGCGATTCAACAGGCCGAGATCGCTGCATGGAATGCTGCTTTACAGTTGGGCAAAGCGAACGGCACTGAAAAGTCAATGGACTACAGGTTGCGCCTGTTCGGGGTATTCACTGAACCGCAGCTTGCGGTTGTCGGGGCATCGGAGGCTGAACTTGAAAAAATGGGGATCCCGTTCCATGCGGCAACCTATCCCTTCAATGATCATGGCAAGTCCCTTGTCATGGGTGAAACAGCGGGGATTGTGAAACTGATTGCCGAGCGCAACACGGGAGAAATCCTCGGCGGTGCGGTGGTTGGTCCTGAAGCAACGGAATTGATTCACGAGGTGGTCGTGGCCATGCACTACAGGGCCACTGTGGCGGATTTCGCCTCGATCCCCCACTACCACCCGACACTCTCTGAAATATGGACTTACCCTGCCGAAGAGCTGGCTGAAGCCTGTGGATCGTGATCAATCACGCCCTGTAGCCTTTAAAAACGGCTTGATCCCTCCAGCCAGGTTCGCAAACGACGCAAAGTCGACTTGCTGTTGCCCATCACTCATCGCCTCAGCGGGATTCGGGTGGACTTCGATCAAAAGTCCATCCGCCCCCAGCGCCACTGCCCCCTTGCAGAGTTCGGCGACAAGGTCTGAGCGACCACATCCTTGGCTGGGATCGACGATCACCGGAAGGTGGGACTCCTTTTTTGCGATAGCCACCGCAGCGAGATCAAGCGTGTTCCTGGTATAGGTCTCGAAAGTTCGTATGCCGCGTTCGCAGAGCATCACATTGGGGTTTCCGTGGGCGAGTATATATTCGGCCGCGAGCAGCCATTCTTCGATGCGCTCGCTCATCCCTCGCTTCAGGAGGACCGGTTTCCCTGATTTTGCGCACTCAATGAGCAGTTGGAAGTTCTGTGCATTGCGTGCCCCGATTTGCAGGATATCGGCAACGGAGGCGACATGCTGGACATCCCGTTCGCTCAGCACCTCGGTGATAATCTTCAGTCCTGTCTCCTCACGGGCGACAGCCAGGAGGCGCAGCCCCTCTTTCCCGAGGCCCTGGAATTCATACGGGGAAGTGCGGGGCTTGTAGGCGCCACCGCGAAGGATCGATGCGCCGCACGCTTTCACTTGCCGAGCGGTCATCAGAATTTGTTCCTCGCTTTCCACCGAGCATGGGCCGGCCATCAGGGCGAAGTGTCCACCGCCGATTTTCACTCCGTCCACATTCACAATGGTGTCCTCTGGGTGCGACTCGCGGCTCGCCAGCTTGAATCGTTTTTGCACTCGGTGGACGCGCTCGACTTGGGGAAGCGCATCGAGCGATTCGAGCGTTTGGTGGGTATTCTCATCACCGATTGCGGCGACGATTGTCTGGGTGGCGCCATGGATCGGGGCGGCTTCGTAGCCCAATTTTACAACTTCGCGGATGACTTCCTCAATAAGCGCTGCAGATGTGTGCGGTCGGATGACAATGATCATGGGTTTTTCGGGTTGCTCGCTTTATGAGCAAGCATAGTGTGGGTACTCGCTCGATATGAAAGAAAAAGACGTCGATCCCCGCGTTCGTCAACTCACGGCGGATGTTGCCGGGGGCAAGGCTGCCCGCATCATTGAGGAAATGATCGACACCGCCCTTGGGTTTGGACGCGACCAGGCCACGATTGCTGAGCTCAAACTCATGAATCGTGCGCTCAAGGAAATGCGTGCCGCTGCCAGCGTGTTCTCAAACTACCACCGAGTGCGCAAGGTGGCGGTTTTTGGCAGCGCCCGCACCAAGCCCGAAGAAGACGAATACAAGGTTGCAGCGGCCTTCGGCAGGGAGATCGTGGACAAGGGATACATGGTCATCACCGGAGGTGGGGAGGGAATCATGGGGGCGGCTCAAAAGGGTGCGGGGGCCGAGAAGAGCTTTGGGCTGAATATCCGCCTTCCATTTGAACAGGCCGCCAACCCGGTGATCCATGGCGATCCAAAGCTTCTTAACTTCAACTATTTTTTTACCAGGAAGCTAAACTTCGCGAAGGAGACCCATGCGTTCGCTCTTTTTCCAGGTGGCTTCGGTACCCACGATGAGGGGTTCGAGATTCTTACCTTGATGCAGACAGGCAAGATGCCAATCGTTCCTATTGTCATGCTCGACAAGCAGAACGGCCACTACTGGGAAATGTGGCGCCGCTTCATCACAAACGACCTGCTGAACAACGGCCTGATCTCGCCCACCGATTTCAACCTCTTTCATGTCACCTACGATGTCTGCGATGCGGTCCGTCATATCAGTGCGTTTTATCGCAATTTCCATTCCTACCGGTGGGTTCGGGAGAAAATGGTGATTCGAATCCATTGCAAACTAACCGCTGGAGGGCTGGAGAAGCTCAATGAAACATTTGCCGATGTCCTGGCATGTGGATTGATTGAGCAAAGTCAGGCTCTGGAGGAGGAGGCCGACGACCACCACCTCCACCACATGCCTCGCATTGTTCTTACGCCTAATAAACGTGACTTCGGCACTCTGCGCTTGTTGCTGGATGCCTTGAATACAGCTCCTAACGAAAAGACGGGGTGATCGATCTCGCCAAAACAATGGCGCTCGGACTGCTTAGTCTGTGTGTCAATATAGTCCTCATGGCGGTTAAGATCGCCGCGGGTATTGCTGGCAATTCATATGCTCTTGTTGCCGACGGCATCGAATCCGCCGGTGACGTATTCACCTCGCTTGTCACGTGGGTTGGGTTTCGGATGTCCCTGCGTCCACCCGATGAGAACCATCCGTTCGGGCATGGCAAGATCGAGTCATTGGCCGCTCTGTTTGCTGGGCTTTCGCTACTGGCCGCGGCCGGGTTCATTGCTTGGAATTCAGTGATTGAGATCCAGACCCCCCATCATGCGCCGGAGTGGTTCACTCTGCCTGTTCTTCTGGCTGTGGTCGCGGTGAAGTGGGCTGTATCCGTGATTATCCGCAGGATGGGAGAAGAGGTCGACAGCCGAGCCATCGAGGGGGATGCCTGGCATCATCTCTCAGACGCATTGACCTCTGGTGCTGCGGCCGTCGGGATCTCTATTGCGCTTATCGGAGGAAAAGGGTGGGAGCAGGCCGACGACTATGCGGCCCTTGCGGCTTGTGGAATCATCGTCGTCAATGGGACACGCATCGCTTCCAGGGCGCTCCATGACATGCTTGATGGCAATGTTTCTGAGGATCTTGTGCTAACGATTCGTGATCTTGCTCGTGATGTTGCCGGAGTGGTGGAGATCGAGAAATGCCGGGTGCGCAAAAGCGGGATCGGGCTCTTTGTGGAATTGCATGTTTGTGTCACCGGTGAGACCACGGTGCGCGAGGGGCACCGTATTGGTCACGAGGTCAAGGATCACCTTCTTGCCTCGAATCCACGCATCCTTGATGTCGTGGTCCACTTGGAGCCTTTGGAGTAAATCCGCGCTCGGGCTCCGTTAACGCAATCCGTTACCGGTAGCTTGTGTAGTCTAGGCCCTCTTTGAGCAGCGGCACAGTGGCCGGTCTCTGGACCATGGCATTTCCATTCAAAATGCCATGATTCACGAGGAAGTCGTCTTCGAGGGCGAGTGCCCAGTAAAAGAATTTATTCAAGGGATTCCGACCATTGGTGAAGCCGTGCTTCCCGCCAACCCCGACATGGAGTTCACTGGCATTGCCTTTGGATTTCAAGGCTTCAAGGAATTGTTTGATGCTATCGACTGAAATCGCCTGG
>CALAPX010000347.1 GCA_937888355.1 uncultured Spartobacteria bacterium | reverse complement strand
ATACTCGATGGAGCCTTCACGATTGAAGCCTGGGTGGCTCCGCAGGTGTATCCCTGGGACTGGGCGGCCATTGCCAATCAGGAGCGCGATCACATGGAAGGTTGGTTTTTCGGAGTCGGTCATGACGGTCGTGTGGGCATGCATGTGGCCAAGGACGGGAAGTGGATCGAGTGCAATTCGAAGGCTCAGCTCCCAATTCTCAAGTGGAGCCATGTGATGGGATCGTATGATCCTGCTTCCGGGTTGAAGGTCTATGTGAACGGGAAACTTGAGGGGCATATCGATACAAAGGGGCCGATCACCCAGGCCGCCGGGCAACCCCTTTGGATCGGGAGAAGTCACACCAAATCCTTTCCCGTTCGCACCGAGCGCCAGTTCAGCAAGTCCTTCCTCTCGCCAATGGTTTTCGATGGGCTGATCGACGAGGTGAAGATTTTTACGAGTGCCCTAAGCGACGCCGAGGCTTCAGCAGCTTTTGCGGCGGCGACGCCCTCCGTCCAGCAACCATTGCAATACCGCCGCCTTCCTTCCGGGCCTGACGGCCCTGCGGACTTCGGCGCGGTGTACACCCGCCTCAACTATGCCCCTGAGTGGGAGCGCCACTGGAGGGTGGGGGAGACAGCGGACATTCTCGTCCGCTTTGATGAGAATCCGACCAAGATCATTTTCTGGCGCGGGATGAACTATGGTGCGTGCTATGTCTCGGAAAATGGCCTCTGGGCCGGCGACCAGAGTCTTGAAGTGAATAGCGCCGAGAAGGGGTGCTTCGAGCACATGGGAGACAAACATTGCGAGCGGTCGCATGCTCGCATCATCGAGAGCAATGACGCCCGCGTGGTCGTGCACGCGCGGTATTCCTGCACCGGGATCGACGGATCGTTTCTAACCACAGATCCCGACACCCGTTGGGGCATCTGGGCCGACGAATATTTTTCAATATACCCTGATGGCGTGGCCGTGCGCCATGTGGAGGCACCGTTGCATAATGGCAGCGGCCAATGGCAGGAAACGATTCTCTTCAACCAACCCGGCTCCCGCCCCGAGGATACTGTTGACATCAACGCCTTCACCCTCGCCAACACGCACGGGGAGAGCCAAACCTACTCATGGGAGAACGGCCCTCCCATCAAATGGAGCAAGGTTCTTGAGGAGCGGATGTTTCCCAATCCTGCGAATGCGAATATCCAATTGGTAAATTTCCGCTCACAATGGAAACCCTTCATTATCTTCGAGCCGGAACCAAAGATTCAGGGATTTGGTATTCCCCCGAGCAAGGACTACTCGAATTTTCCTTGTTGGAACCACTGGCCTGTCTCCCAGTTGCCCAATGACGGACGCAAAGCGATTATCTCGGATCGTCCTTCACATTTCTCTCTTTCGACATCGGTCACACGCGTGCACAGGGATGAGAAGGGCGTCTCTGCAACATGGCTCTATGGCTTGACGGACAAGCCGATCACAAATCTTGTGCCTCTCGAGAAATCGTGGAACTCCGCCCCGGCTGTCACGCTTCAAAGTGAGGGATTCGAAAGAGGCACCTTCGAGAAATCCGAGCGCGCTTTTGTCTTCACTGCGAAGAACGCAAACAACGCCGGCGCGCTGGAATTCACCCTTGCCGCCAGTGCCGACGCACCGCTTTTCAACCCAGCCATCGTGGTGAAAAACTGGGGCAAGAAGGACGCGAAACTACTCATCGACGGCAAAGAAATTCCACGTGGTAAGGAGTTTCGCCTCGGGCACCGTCAGACCATCGACGGCACTAATCTCATCGTCTGGCTCAAGCTGGAACGAAATCAACCCACCAACATCACGTTGAATCCGGCGGATTGAACTCCAAGGCTAAAAGAACGATGAAAAAGCATCCACGACTCCTGCTCACGACCCTATCACTCAGTGTGATGAATAGCTTCGCTGGGGAACTTCATCGCCTTCCCTCCGGGCCCGAGGGCCCGGGGCCGTTCGGGGCATACCAGACCACATTGAAATACGACCCTGCGTGGGATGAGCCTTGGCGGATCGGCGATGAGGCTGATGTCGTGATCCGCTTCGATGACGGCGGTCACCGCTTCGTCTTCTGGCATGGCACAAGTTACATTCCGCATTGGGTCACCGACAATGGCATCTGGTATAACAACGAGTTTATCGAGCGGGCTGGTCACGCTTCCGGGTTAAAAGGGTGCATCGAGCCGATGTCCGACAAGCAGTGTCGCTACTCGCATGTGCGCGTGCTTGAGAGCAATGACGCGCGGGTCGTCGTCCATTGGCGCTATGCTCCGGTGGATGTCGAATACCAACATGCATTTGCGGATGAGAAGACTGGGTGGACCGATTGGGTTGATGAAATTTATACGATCTATCCCGATGCCACGGGAGTCCGGGAAATCACTCATCACTCCACCAAGCCTGGTGATTTCACCGAATGGCATGAGGCGATCATGGTCAACCAACCCGGCACCTTGCCCGATGACAATATCAACATGGTCGCTGTCACTCTCGCTAACATCAAAGGCGAATCCCGTGATTATTCATGGCCGAGGGAACGTAATGCGAAAAACAGAACATTCCATGACATGCCCGAAGGCCCATGCATCCAAATGCTGAACCTCAAGTCGTCGAAGAAGCCATTCACGATCGTTGATCCTGAGGGCCTCAACATCACTGTCTTCTCGGGAAATGCCCCAGGTTCGATCTTCCACCATTGGGATCACTGGCCGGTTTCCCAAGACAAGAACTGGAGTCGTGCGGCAACCTCGAAGGAACGTCCATCGCATTCGTCTTTTTTCAATCTGCGCGATTGGAAGGAATACGATCGTACGGACACCTCGATCACCCGCCTCATGCTCCACGGCCTCACCGACAAACCCGCCGCCGCGCTGGCGCCACTCGCCAAGTCTTGGCTCACGCCTCCGGAGATCAAGGTCGATGGCGATGCGTTTGAAAGCGCGGGATTCGACCAGACTGAGCGCGCTTGGCAATTGGCAAAAAAGCCAACCTCTGGACCGGTGCCACTTAACGTGACGATCGAGGCTGGTGCCGATCATCCCGTCGTAAATCCTGCATTTGTGGTTAAAAACTGGGGCGACAATGGCGCCGCGCTAACGCTCGACGGGAAGTCAGTCCCTTGCGGAAAAGAGTTCCGCTATGGGCACCGCCGCACACTGGAAGGCACGGATCTTATTGTTTGGTTGAAGCGTGAAACGGTTCGCCCACTGACTATCTCAATCACCCCAACGGGGTCCGAGCGTTAGTAGGATTACCTGCTGGTAGCCTCCCAGTGTCCCTTGGGTGGATCCGCCTATTTGCTCTGATTATTTTCAGAACCAATGGGAAGAATGTAGATATTTCTCCAGGAGACGGCACAGGACTTACCGCCATGGATCTGCAAGGCAATCGATCCCTTGCCCGGAAAATCGGGGCCTTTCCAAGTATAGTCCGTGCGCAGTTGGCCGTTCAGCCATGTTTGAATCTCATTGCCACGAATCCGGATGAACCCGGCATTCCATCCGGTTGGGTTTAACGATTGGGTGCCCTCCTTGCTGAGTTTCAGCATGGTTTCCTGGGTGGCTTTCTCTTTCCCTCCAGCCCCATCGCGGTTCGGATAGTGCCAGCCACCGAGGTTCTCTGCGAAAATGGGGTCGGTCCCGCGTATTAACGCTTTTTTGAACTGGGCCATGGTTTTTCTATCCACTTGAAAGCAATTTAGCGCGGCAAGCCGCTCGAGTTTCCAGAGGGTATTGTCGGCCTCGAGATGTCATTCGACGTTCGACGCTGATTCCTCGATGCTCGTCGATTTTTTTCCCGCCAACCAGTGACTCGTTATCCGCTACAGCGGCTTCGCCGCTCCGACGGGCATAGACCGCCGATCCGGGTCTACTGCGTTCCTATCCATTCGCACTGCTGGAAAGCCAATCGATCACATTGACCTTGCGGATGCCTTCAATGGTCGCGGTGTCGGGATCGGCCGTCAGGAGAATTTTGGGATGATTGTCCCGGATTTTACGCAAAGGCCGTAATTCCCGTTCGAGAGTCTCCGACTCTGCGGCCGACCATGCCACTTGGTAGTAGGTTCGTTCCCCCGCATGTTTTTGCACGACAAAGTCCACCTCGCTGTCGTCTTGTTTGCCAACCCAGATGTCGCCGTGATGGCGGCGGCGCAATTCCAGATAAACGATGTTTTCCAATTTGTGCCCCAGGTTCCTGTCGCTGCCCAAGCCGCTGAGGGCGTTTTTCAATCCGAGATCCACGGCGTAGTATTTTTGCTGGGTCTTGAGCAGGTGGCGACCCTTGATGTCGTAGCGGTCGGCTTGGTAGAGGACAAAAGCTCCTGTGAGATGGCGGAGGTAGTTTTCCACGGTATTGTGGGACATGCCGGTTTCCTTTTGTTTGCGGCCCGCGTTGATCGTGTCCGTTATACGCCTCGGGGAGACGAACGAACCAACGCTGTCGAAGGCAAATCGCGTGACTTCCTCAAAATTGGCCATGTCGCGGATGGTTGCCCGGGCCACGATGTCCTTGCGAACGATGGCGTCGAGAACCTCGCGGAGGTATTGATTGACCTGACTGGGGGCGCGCTTGGCAAGGTTGACGGCCTCGGGGAGGGCCGAGGCGTTGATGTAGGTGCGGAAGAGCGTGTCCGCGCTTTGGCCGGGATGCGCAAGCGTAAACTCGGAGAACGAGTAGGGCAGCACATGGAGCGAGATGTGCCGTCCGCCCAGCAAGGTGGCGAGTTCGCCTGACAGCAGAAAGGCGTTGCTGCCCGTCACATAAAGGTCGGTGTTCGGCTTCACGAAAAGCGCGTCGAGGAGCCTCTCGAAACCGCTCACCATCTGGATTTCATCAAGGAAAATATAGTTGGTCGCATGGGGATCGAGAGCCGTTTCCAATTCGTCGTGCAGCGCGGTCCAATCCGTGAGGTGCAGATTCTGGCGTTCCTCGAAATTCACAAAATGGACGCACCGCTTGGGAACGCCTGCGACCAGAAGTTCATCGCGAAAATCCTGAAGGATGGTGGACTTCCCCACACGCCGCATTCCCGTGATGACTTTGATCAGGTTGGTCTCGCGAACTTCTCGCAGCTTGCTGAGGTAGGTTTCTCTCGGGATTTTCACGGCTTCGGAGAAATAGACCAAACTCGCCATAAAAAGCAAGTTTGGTCAGTTTCGAGTTGCTATGGCGGAGCGTTACGCGGGAGCGCCAACGTCCCCGTTGGCAACGCTTGATCGGAAGGCCGGGGAGGAATTCGTCTTTCCGCAGGGATTCGATTTGCGATTCGCGGGCGGTCACCACAGCGAAGATATCTCCCACGGCATTGAAGACCTCCAACTCGTAGCCTGGTTCTTGTCCGAGACCGCCCTCGTAGAATTCTATGTCGTATGCAAGTCCATCGCGACGATTGTTTTGCTGTTGAAAACAACAGCGAGTGCAACGCGGGTGAAGAGCGGGGATTTGATGGTTTGTCGGGAATACAGATGGACTAAAAGCAGCAATCCCGATGATCGGCGCGAGGTCAAAGCGGGATGTGCACTCGCGAGATTTACAATCGATGCGCTGGGCGCAAAAACGGGAAAATCGCCCGAAACGTCGCACACATGCGCAATCGGGCCTCGTTCAACGTCCGCGTTGGGGGCAAAAACCCACATTGCTCCCCCGTCACCACCAACCAACCCGATCCTCACGGATGCTCACGGGGCCAAAGACTGATCTTGTGATTTTTGCGGGCTAGTAGGATTCCCTGTTGGTCGCCTCCCAGTGTCCCTTGGGTGGATCCGCCTATTTGCTATTATTTTCAGAACCAATGGGAAGAATGTAGATATTTCTCCAGGAGACGGCACAGGACTTACCGCCATGGATCTGCAAGGCAATCGATCCCTTGCCCGGAAAATCGGGGCCTTTCCAAGTATAGTCCGTGCGCAGTTGGCCGTTCAGCCATGTTTGAATCTCATTGCCACGAATCCGGATGAACCCGGCATTCCATCCGGTTGGGTTTAACGATTGGGTGCCCTCCTTGCTGAGTTTCAGCATGGTTTCCTGGGTGGCTTTCTCTTTCCCTCCAGCCCCATCGCGGTTCGGATAGTGCCAGCCACCGAGGTTCTCTGCGTAGAGCAATCCCGTCCACTGGCGATTGATCGCCCCCATCATTTTATCCCCTGGATCCATCTCATATTGGATGCCGGCAAATTTATTAGCGGCATTGTATTTCGAATGGTACATCAGGCCGGAGTTGCCTTTCCGGTGATCGAAGCGGAATTCGAAGTAGAGGAGGTAATTGTCGTACTCCGCCGTCGTGTAGAGAAACGAGTTGCCTTTAAGGTCTTCGCCCTTCCCAGAAATCACGCCGTCTTTGAGGGTAAATGTGACTTCAGGTTTGTCGTTGTGGATGGACCAACCATTGAGCGAGTCAGCGATCAGCGGCTTGTAGCCGAGTGCCGTGAGTTGAGGCAGGGAGACGTTGTCGAGCAGGAGGTGCTGTTTGACGATTGTTGTGGCGGTATCGGTGGGGCAGCTTGTAAGCGGAGCAAGGGGATTGGCTTGAAGGTGAGGGAGAGTGGCTGCGAGCAGGAGGCAGATTGCGCGTTTCATCGTCTTTGAAGACTTGGGTTCGTGTTTTATGATGCGCCGATAAGTGATTCGAGGGCGCGTCCGTAATCGATGTAACTCCGGTAGCACTGATCCCAATCCACATCCGCCGCTTTGGCGTGAAAGACGGTGGCCACGTGCGGTTCGATGGCAATAAAACCGCTGTAATTAGATTTTTTTAGGTCCTCAAGAATGGCTGGGATGTAAGCCTGTCCCTCTCCGGGGAAGACGTACATTGGTTCCTCGCCATCCTGTCGGGGGTTGCGGCAGTCCTTGATGTGGATATGGG
>CALAPX010000346.1 GCA_937888355.1 uncultured Spartobacteria bacterium | reverse complement strand
CCTACATTATCGGCAGGCTGCTGATCTACCGGAGATTGCACTATTACATGCTGCGATCGCGCAAGCAATTGCCGAGGGTGATGAAACCAAAGCATCAAAGGCGACGGATGCCCTTCTCGACGTCATCGACGATTTCACGAGAAATACGATCGAAACAGACATCAGTTAGAACTGGGATTTCTCTTGATATATCGCTGCTATAGTAGCAATATACGGGAATTCCCCGAGTGCTCAATTTGAGGCTAGCCCTTATCCTTCTTCCACGGGTGTGTTTCGATAATTTGATTTCAAAAAAAACTTCAAGGGGACGATATGAACAAGCGTGATTTTGTCAAAACCGGTTTGGCGGTGGGTGCGGCCTTACCCATGGCGGTCAATGCGCAGACCTCTGGGCAATCGCACTCTTGGAAGATGGCCACCGGCTGGGCTGGGGGTCCTCTGATGGATATAGGCGCTAAAGCCTTTGCCGAGAGAATCGGGGCGCTTTCGGGGGGGCGTATAAAAGTTCAGACGTTCCCGGGCGGCGCACTTGGAAACGCGCTCAAGGTCCCGGAGACAGTGAAGAACGGTGTTGCTGAGTGCGGCCACACATGGATGGGGTACGACTGGGGGAAAGACCCTGCGACCGTCTTGTTCGGTGGATACGCGGGCTCCATGGACAGCGAGAGGATGTTGCACTGGCTTTATGGGGCAGGGGGTACAAAGATGCAGCGTGAGCATCGTGAGGCTACTGAGAGTTTAATTTCAATGCCTTTATTTCTGCGCACTGCCGAGGCATTTCTCCATTCACGAAAGCCCGTAAGGACGCTCGCGGATCTTAAGGGCTTAAAGTTACGAACAGCAGGAGCCTGGCTCGAGATGGCCAAGGAATTGGGGGCTGCTCCGGTGACAACGGCCGGTGGTGACGTTTATCCCATGCTCGAGCGCGGTGCAATCGATGCGACCGAGTGGGGCACCTTATACGAGAATATCTCCACAGGCTTTCACAAGGTGGCCAAGTACGTGATCATTCCGGGCGTTCACCAACCGACAGCGCCGTTTGAACTGGTCATAAATAAAGATGCCTGGGCCAAGCTTTCACCCGCGGATCAGACGCTTGTAGAGGAAGTCGCTCGGAGCGTGACGATTGACAGTTGGATTAAAGTTGGCATCGAGGACGCGAAAGCGCTTGAGTTTTTCCGGAAGGCAGGAAACCAGATCATCGAACTGGATGTGAAAGTCCAGCGAGAAGCGCGGAAGATTGGTTTGGCATGGGCAGACAAGATGGCATCAGCGAATCCTGGATTCGCAAAGGTGCTCGCGAGCCAGCGGGACTTTGAAAAGGGGTGGCAAGGTGCGGAGCGTTGGCGCAGCATAAAAGGTTAATCGCCATCGATTGCGGGAGGGGAGCGTAGATCCTCTCCCGGCCGTTCCCGTTTAGTAGCCAAGACAAAGAATTTATCCCTGCTTGTTCCAAGAGACTGACATAAAA
Source organism: uncultured Spartobacteria bacterium (assembly GCA_937888355.1). Classification (GTDB taxonomy): domain Bacteria; phylum Verrucomicrobiota; class Verrucomicrobiia; order Chthoniobacterales; family Terrimicrobiaceae; genus UBA967. The sequence goes on along the minus strand of CALAPX010000346.1, from coordinate 701 downwards.
AAATTCAAGGTCATTGAACGCATTGATCAGTTATCAGGAGGCTTGGGACTTCTTGGCGCCTGGTTACTGGTGCCGCTTATCATCGCGACATGCTACGAAGTAGTGGCTCGTTATGGTTTTGGTGCGCCGACTATTTGGGCCTATGAAATAGGTTACTCACTGACTGGAGCCCACTTTCTGCTTGGAATTGCCTTTGCACTGCGCAATAAAAAGCACATTCGGGTTGACGTCTTCAGCATGCAATTCAAGGAGACGACACGCGCCAAAGTGGATTTAGCCGCCTACTGTGCACTGCTTCCACTGTTGATTTGGCTCTCCTGGATGCTGGGTGAGCACTTTTGGAAAGCTTGGCTTAGCTCGGAAGGCAGCGGCCAGTCTGCATTCAATGCACCTGTATGGCCAATGAGACTGGTAGTGCTCCTTGCCTTTGTCATGTTCGCTCTTCCGGTTTTGGCGGAGTTACTGAGAAGGTGGATGTATCTGAGGCATCCGGATGTCGAATTGAATGCAGGAAAGGCAGCGCAAGGGTGACTGAGCTTTTACCCTTTTTGATGTTGCCGGCAGCGTTCTTGTTGATGTTTATCGGCCTTCCTGTGGCATTCAGCATGATGCTCACCGCAGTCGCATTTGGTCTTATCGTCTTTGGAGATCGAGTCGTTTTTCAGTTCATTGAAAAGATTGAGGACATATCAAGTAATTTT
>CALAPX010000345.1 GCA_937888355.1 uncultured Spartobacteria bacterium | reverse complement strand
AACTGGTATTAACGCTTGGAGAACTGGAAGCGCTTGCGAGCGCCAGGTTGTCCGGGCTTTTTACGTTCCTTCATACGAGGATCCCGGGTAAGAAGACCTTCCTCCTTCAAAGAAATACGGATTTCCGCATTTAACTCAACCAATGCGCGACTCAAAGCCAAACGCAGAGCGCCAGCTTGTCCATTGATACCACCACCGGTTGTTTTTGCCGTGATGTCGTAGGAATGGACGGCGTTTGCGATCTCAAGAGGACGCAGAATCTGGTTTTGCAGTGAGAGACTAGTGAAGTAATCAGTAAAATCACGGCCATTGACCTTGATTTTTCCACTACCTGAGAGCAGTCGAATGCTGGCCACCGAGGTTTTGCGGCGTCCTGTAGTTTGAACGGGTGTTGTGTTGCTCATGTTCGTTTAAAGATTCAAGCCTCCTTAGGGTTTTGCGCGCTGTGAGGATGCTCCCCGCCAGCGTATACCTTAAGTTTTGTGTAAATAGAGCGACCCAAACGGTTATGTGGGATCATTCCACGAACAGCTCGCTCGATAAGGAGTTCCGGGCGACGCTCACGGCGGGCTAGAAAGGTTTCGGATTTGTGACCACCGACATAGCCAGAAAAGCTCATGTAGGTCTTCGCTGTCTCTTTTTTGCCACCGATTTCGACTTTCGAGGCATTCACGACAACGACAAAATCACCTGTATCCACATGCGAAGTGAAGATCGCCTTGTTCTTTCCGCGAAGCAGATTTGCGGCCTTGACGGCGACACGACCGAGAGGCTGGTTGGCGGCATCAATGACCCACCAGTTGCGCTTTACCTCTTCGGATTTTGCTGAGTAAGTTTTCATCTTTGAAATATTCGGAGCGGCGGAATTTGTCGAACCTACGCTTCTATGTCAAACACTCATCACCAATAATTTTTGCCCCCCCGACTCGTCCATGATGCGTTTGCCCATCACCGCCACATATGTTTATGGTTCCAATCATGCAATTGGAGGCAATGAAAAGACACCAATCCCGCGCAGAAACTGCCTCGGCGCTGGCTTTGTCGATCCTGCTCCATCTCCTGCTGATTCTCGCAATTGGTTTTTTTCTGCTCGGCATGTCTCGGTTTGCTGTCCCTGTGCCCGTCGAAGAATCTCCTGAACAACTCAAACTCACGATCATTCCCCCTGCACCGGCAGCCACTCCACGCTCGGCTTTTGTGGAAACGCCAGATCCATCAGCCCCCAAGCGAAAACCAAAAAAAGACACAGCGTTCGAGTCCAACAACAACTCCATTGCGGCAAGTGATGCTCCCCCTGATGGCTTGGATTCGCTCCCCTCGGTAAGGGCCCCCGAAAAACCTAGCCTTGCACTGCGCAACCAAAACCACAACGCCGGCGAAATCGCTAAACCTATCGCCCCAGCCAACCCCGCTTCACCTTCCCCCACGCTTGACAACGAATCCGTCAAAACGACACGGAAAGAAAACCTTGCCTTGCTGGAAGCTCCGCTACCAACACCCTCTCCACTCGAAAAACCCGTCGAAAAGCCACTTCAGACAATATCTTCCTCCGCAAACTACCAACCTGAAACTCGTGTTACCCGCCTGAAGGGGAATGTCTCGAACCGTGGCCGTACCGCAATTGATGCTGAGGCAACTCCTCTCGGGCGCTTTAAAAAACAAGTCTCCGATGCCATTGGATCCCGATGGTATTACTACGTAAATTCCCAACTCGACCTCTTGAACATTGGCCGCGTGGAAATCCGCTTTACCGTTACTCCAGAAGGAAAAATCAAATCTCCCGAGATTCTGTCGAATACCTCAAACGAAAGCTTCGCATCCGTCAGTCTCGCCGCCATCATGGCTGCTGAAATCCCTTCAATTCCTCCGGAAGTCTCGAAAATCCTAGAAAACGGTCGCCTCGAAATCGACTACTCGTTTAGCATCCTCGGCCACTAATGACTCCAGACCCCGTCTTTTCAACCATCGCTAGGTTTTTCATTCTTGGCGGCCCATTCATGGGCGTTCTTCTCACTTTATCCGTCCTCTCCCTTGCTGCAATTCTCCTTCGCGTACGCCGACTGCGAGAAAATGCAATCGTCCCGCAGGTCATCGTCGAGTGCGTTGGAGGCCTCCAACCAGGCGATACACTAGATCGCCTCATCAAAGAGATGAAAGCCCACCCATCGGCCATCTCACGGATCCTCAACACGCTCCTTGCACACCTGAACTGGTCAAAATCCGAAAACCTTGAAGCCGTTCAAACCTGCGCAAGACACGAAATGGCCCGGATGGAAAAAGGATTGATCATCCTTGAAATCGCCACCGGCGCCGCACCATTGATCGGGCTCCTTGGAACACTGTCTGGACTGGTTGGCATTTTCTCAACTCTCGGAGGATCGGGCGACCCAACCATCATCGCGAGAGGGATCTCAGAGGCACTGAACACAACAATCATCGGTCTCGCCGTAGCTGTCCCAAGTCTTATCGCACACAGCTATTTTCTACGTCGGATCGAGATGTTGGCCGTTGAAATGGAATCTGTCGCCGCAGATCTCCTTGCCAAACTCTACCAACCATCCGCTTAACAGAATCATTCATGCAGTTTTACACTCGCAAGCGGCGCAACCCAGTCATCAATGTCGTTTCCCTGATTGATATTCTTGCGATCCTGCTCATTTTTTTCATTGTCACTACAAACTTCCGGAAACCCCAACCCCGCTTGCTAATTAATCTGCCTGATTCTAAAGCGGCCGATACCGCTCCTGCTGAAAGCACCCAACCGCTCGTTCTTCGGGTGAAAAGCAGCGATGCAATCACGCTGGATGAACAGCCCACCACTTTAGAAACACTAGAGGAAACAATTCGCACTGCACGCGAGGCCCAACCATCCCGGCCTCTGGCACTCCAAGCTGATCGAGAAGCCCCATTTGGTGTTGTCGTCAAGGTACTCGATGCCCTCAAGTCGGCAGGTATTAAGGACGTTCCTGCATTTACCCAACCCGAGAAAACACCATGATCCTCGAAATCACCACATTCGACCACCCTGCCCTACGAGCCCGCGGAGCACGCATCTCCGAAATCACCGATCGCATTCGCTCGATCGCTGCAGATATGATAGAAACTATGCGCGATGCCGATGGTCTTGGCCTCGCGGCCCAACAAATCGGCCTCCCGCTCCAGATGTTTGCCCTCGATGTTTCGCAAATGAAAAACCGCCCAAGCGCGATGTGGATCGATGGTCGTCCGACCGATTTTGAGTCCCTTATGCCGCTTGTACTCATGAATTCCGAAGTTGAAACATTTGGAGATTTACTCGTGGAGGGAGAGGGCTGCCTCAGCTTTCCGGAACTTTCCGCCGATATCCCTCGCCCGTTTTCAGTCCGCGTCAAAGCACTCACGTTAGAGGGAGTCATCTTAGAATTCGAGGCTGACGGACTTCTTGCGCGCGCCATTCAACACGAACTCGACCATACCCGTGGCATCCTATTTATCGACCGCGCAGTGGAAGATGATCGCAACGCTTTTCCGCCAGACATCAGACGCCTGATGCGTTCGATCTCTTGATTTCCACAGAAAAAAAACCATACATCACTTCATGAAAAGACTCTTCACTTCATTACTTCTCGGTTTGACAATGCCTCTCCTCTCGGCCACAGACACTGGCTCCATGCAAGACATCCGCATTATCCTAACCACAAACAAAGGCCTCATCGAAGGCACTCTGCAACCATCCAAAGCCCCGGTCACCGTCGCAAATTTTCTGAACCTCGCCAAGCGGGGTTATTACGACAACCTTACCTTCCATCGTGTCATCTCCGACTTCATGATCCAAGGTGGCGACCCCACAGGCACTGGTCGCGGAGGGCCTGGCTACCGCTTCGAGGACGAAGTCAGCTCGGGGCTCAATCACGACAAGCCAGGCATTTTCTCGATGGCAAACGCAGGGCCCGGCACCAACGGCAGCCAGTTCTTCATCACCCACGTTCCCACACCACACCTTGATGGCAAACACACCGTTTACGGCCATGTTACCAAGGGACAAGATGTCGTTAACGCGATTTCCGTTGGCGATAAAATCCAGAAAATCGAAATTCTCGATCCTGTAGATGATCTCTTTGCGGCACAAAAATCGCGCATCGACGAGTGGAATGCCATCTTAGACAAAAACTGACCTCTTCTTTCAAAAGGGGCGGACCAGATTGGTCCGCCCCCTTTTTTTATCAAAAAACCTCCCATGAAAATCCTTCTCACCATCATTTCGATTCTTCTAACAGCGATTCGCCCCGCTCACGCCTTGGAGATCGAAGGCGTTGCGATTCCTCCCTCGCTTGAACTCCAAAGCCACTCCCTCACCCTCAATGGGGCGGGCCTTCGCACCTTCTCCCTCCTTATGGTGCCAATCAAAATCTATGTGGCTGCATTTTACTCACCATCTCCCTTGCGATCTGAAAAAGCCGTTGCAGCGTCCCCCGGCCCCCTCGCTTTTACGTTCACTTTTTTACGCAGCGTCGGTAAAGCGGATGTTGCGAAAGCATGGCGAAGCCAGTTCCAAGCAAGCAACTCCCACATCTATTCCGGGCTGCAAAAGGACATCGACTGCTTTATCTCGATGTTCGGCGCCCTTGATTCCGGGGGAGTACAAATGGTCCAATTCACAAATACCGACACTCGGATTTTTGACCAAGGCACACTCAAAGGCAGCATTCCAGGAAGAGATTTCCAACTCTCCTTCCTCAGCCTTTGGTTCGGCAAAAATGCGGTTTCTCTGGACTTGAAAAAAGCTCTCCTCGGCCAGTAACCAACGCTCATTCGCCTTGGATGTTCATCCCTTCCTCAGCCACCAAACCAAATCTTCACCACTTACCAGTGCTGACAATCCTCCCTTTCATCTCCGATTTTCCCCTCTGCGGTGTTGAACCGCATGTCCTCCAGTCGATGACTCGCAATCTCAGCACCTCTATTCAATCGTTTTAGTGAACTGCGATATCATGATCATCGGGGCCGGCCTTTGCGGCCTCCATGCCGCCTCTAGGCTGCATGATGCCGGACACTCTATTCTGGTGCTCGAGAAAAGCCGTGGGTTGGGTGGACGAGCAGCCACTAGGCGTTGGGAGAATCACCCAGTTGATCATGGCGCACAGTTTTTCACTGCAATAAATCCTTTATTTGCCTCACAAGTAAATCACTGGAAAGACTCAGGCATTTGCCATGAATGGACTCGCGGATTTCATCGCTTCTCTAGAGGCAAGCTGCATGACCCCGAAGAGAGATCGCACCCTCGTTACGCCTGCCGTGCTGGAATGTCCTCTCTTGGCTGCTCGCTTGGATCAGCTATTAGCGACCATGTGCTTTGCAACTCCAAGGTAAACGAACTCATCGCTAAAAACGCCCATTGGGAGGCAAAGCTTGAAAATGGAAATATCCTCCGCTCACGCAGCCTCCTACTCACTCCCCCCCCCAGCTCAAAGCAGCGCTTTACTCATGAAGACCGTTCCGCTTGTCGCTGCAGAAATCGGCCGTCATAAATCTTGGCCTTGTCTTGCTGTTGCTGCTTGCTTTCCGCGACAGACCGTATCTTGGCAAGGCATCCAAGCGCCAGATGACGAAATACTGGCGTGGATCGGGCATGATACCGGAAAAAGGCCGGACCTGCATCCGGACTGCACCATTCTCATGCTTCACGCATCAACTGGCTTCAGCTCAGATCATGCCATTGCCTCCGACGAAGAGATCATTGCCTCCTTACTCAAAAGAGCCTCGGAAATGACCTCGCGCGATTGGACCTCTCCCTTGATGACTTTTGTTCAACGATGGAGGCATGCTCTACCGGATCTGGGCACCCGCCCAAGCGGCATCGCACTTTATTCCACACCAGCCCCGCTGGTTGTCGCTGGCGACTGGTGTGTTGGCGGGC
>CALAPX010000344.1 GCA_937888355.1 uncultured Spartobacteria bacterium | reverse complement strand
CAATATAGATTTTAGTAATTTAAAACATCTTTTCAGTTGCTTGGCTTGAAAAGTTGAGCAACATGAACGGCGATGAAATTGTCCCCGATTCTTTCACTCTTTCTTTCGTTCACTGCCTTTGCCGCAGAGGCTCCAAAACTCTACGAACTCTGGGAACCGGAACCCGCTCCGAACAACGGAATGCGCCAGTGGGAGGAAACGAAGGGAAGTTCCAGGCCGCGCTCCTACGATGGTGATTGGGAACGCTGGTCTTATCCGATCGGGAATGGCTATACCGGTGTGTGTGTCTTTGGAAGAACAGATTCAGAGCGCATTCAGATCACGGATAAGACGCTTCATAACAAAGGGATTTATGGCAAAGGGGGGCTGACGGGGTTGGCCGAACTGTATCTCGATTTTAACCAGAATGACGTGAAGGACTACCGCCGTTCACTCAATCTCAACGAAGCGATTGCGCATGTGTCGTACGAGAAGGATGGGGTGTGCTATCAACGCGAGTATCTTGCCTCTTACCCAGACAACGTCATTGTTGTCCGTCTCGTTTCTGACAAGAAGGGAGCGCTCTCCTTTACCGTGCGTCCCGAGATTCCGTATCTGGAGCTCAAACAGCGCACCGGCTCGATCACTGCGGAAGGAAATCTGTTAACCCTCAAGGGATCGATGCCTTTGTTCAGCTGCAATTATGAAGGGCAGATCAAAGTCCTCAACGAGGGCGGCACGGTGACCGCTGACAAGAAAAATGGCACGCTTCAAGTGAGCGATGCCGATGCTGTGACGCTTCTGATCGCCGTGGGCACCAACTACCACCTGAGTGCAAAGACGTTCACCAATGTAGCCGCACAAAAGCTCGATCCCAATGAGTTTCCGCACGATGCCATTTCCGCCCGAATAAAAGGAGCTGAAGACCTTGGCTATGCCGAGCTCAAAAAGAGGCATCTCAATGACTATCAGGATTTGTTTGCCAGAGTCTCGTTGACCCTGAACTCCACGCCTTCAAATGATCCGACTCACATTCTTCTGGAGAAGTATCAACAAGGAAAAACGAATCCCTGGCTTGAAGAACTCATGTTTCAGTACGGGCGATATTTGCTCATTGCCAGCTCGCGAGAAAAGAGCCTGCCTGCGAATCTTCAAGGGGCTTGGAGCCAGGATTATTACACGCCGTGGACAGGCGGGTTTTGGCACAACATCAATGTGCAGATGAATTACTGGGGGGCGATGAGCGCAAATCTCGCTGAGTGTTTTGAAGCCTACATCAACTTTTTCAAAACCTACCTCCCAATGGCACAACAGCACGCCGCCGAATATGTGCGCAAACACAATCCCGAGAAGCTCAGTGAAGATGGCGACAATGGCTGGATCATCGGAACCGGTGCGAATGCCTACTACATTCCAGCCCCTGAAGGCACGCACTCCGGTCCCGGCACCGGCGGGTTTACTGCGAAATTATTAGTCGATTATTACGACTTCACTCAGGATCGGAAGTTCCTTGAGGAGGTCGGCTATCCAGCGATGTTGTCCTTGAGCAAGTTCTACTCCAAGGCCTTGGTGCCGCATGGGGAACTGCTTTTGGTCGAACCCTCCGCTTCTCCCGAGCAAAGTGCGACAGCTGAGCAGATCGAACGCATCACGGGCCTTGCAGCTTCCGGAAGAAAAGCTTTCTCCGCAGTGGGTTGTACCTTCGACCAAGGCTTTGTTTGGGAAAGCTTCACCGACACCTTGGCGATGGCTGATGCGCTTGATAGCAAAGACCCGTTCTTGGACACGATCCGCCTTCAAATCACCAAGCTCGATCCGGTCTTGGTGGGTGCCAGTGGCCAGATCAAGGAATACCGCGAGGAAAAGAACTATAGCGATATTGGTGACCCCACCCATCGGCATATCTCCCACCTCTGCACCCTCTACCCGGGCACGTTGATCAAGTCTCAACAGCCGGAGTGGATGCAGGCCGCGAGTAAAACGCTGGACCTGCGTGGCAACAAAACCACCGGATGGGCCTTGGCTCACCGCATGAACTGCCGGGCACGTCTTGGGGAAGGGGATAAGGCACGCGAAGCGTACGAGCAGTTTATTCGCACCCGCACAGCAACGAACCTCTGGGCACTCCACCCTCCCTTTCAGATCGATGGCAACCTAGGCACGATGGCCGGTGTCGCTGAGATGCTTTTGCAAAGCCACGAGGGCTTCATCAAAGTCATTCCAGCCCTCCCAAGCACATGGAGCAACGGCTCGTTTGATGGGCTGGTTGCCCGTGGAAACTTCGTCGTATCGGCCAACTGGACCGATGGAAAAGCTACGGCAGTTTCTGTGAATTCCCGGAAAGGCGGGCAGTGCCGGATCACTTTTCTAGGCATCGATTCTGCCACTGTCGAAGACGCCAAGGGGAACCGCATCGAAAGCTCTCTGGATAAAGAGGGGGTGCTGAGTTTTGCAACCGATGCAGGGGGAACTTACACGATTAAAAACACATAACTTAACGCGCGCTTATGCCCCTCCTTATGAAACGTTTTTTCGCCGCTGTTATTGCAATCAGCCTGGTTGCATTTTTCCCCTATGACCTAAAAGCGGAGGGCAGCCCTGCTCCGGCCAAGCCCAACATTCTTTTCATCATCGTCGATGATCTTGGGAAGGACTGGGTCAGTTGCTACGGGGCGGATGATATCCAAACTCCGCACATCGACGCGCTCGCGAAGGGAGGCATGAAGTTTCAAAATGCCTACTCGATGGGCTCTTGCTCCCAATCACGCGCAACACTATTGACGGGCAAGTACCCCTTTCGAACCGGTTGGGTCGGCCATTGGGATGTACCACGGTGGGGAGTCGGGTACTTCGACTGGAAGAAAAAGGAAAACACCACCTTTGCCCGTCTGATGAAAGACCTCGGCTACGCGACCTGTGCGGCCGGCAAGTGGCAGATCAATGATTTCCGCTTGGAACCACTGGCGTTAAATAAGCACGGCTTCGATGACTGGGCGATGTGGACGGGTTTTGAGACAGGTAACCCGCCGAGTGATAAACGCTATAAGGACCCCTACATCAATACTCCCGAAGAGGGGAGTCAGACCTATGCCGGGAAATTCGGGCCAGATATTTATACCGATCGTCTGATCCAATTCATGCGGGCCCACAAGGATGAGCCGATGTGCTTGTACTACCCGATGCCGTTGCTGCACGCCCCCTTTGTTGCCACCCCGGTTGAACCCAACGTAACAAGTCGCCTCGACAGGCATAAGGCGATGGTGCGCTACGTCGACAAAATGGTGGGACAGTTGGTGGCCGAACTGGACAAGTTGGGAATCCGCGAACGCACCATCATCTTTATCGCAAGCGATAATGGAACCGATGCAAAAATCACTGGCTCGCTCAACGGGAAGGAATCAAAGGGTGCGAAGGGCCAGCATACCGAGCCTGGGATTTGCGGGCCATTTATTGTCAATGGACCGGGCATAGTGCCCGCCGGTGTCGAAACCGATGCCCTCACGGACTTGTCTGACATTCTGCCGACCTTCGTCGAGTTGGGTGGGGGAAAAGTTCCTGACGATCTTGTTGTCGATGGAAAATCGCTCGCCCCGTTGATCCTTGGGAAAGAGACCGACTCCAAGCGCGACTGGATCTTGGCGATGAGCGATCGTGCCACACTGGATGAGAAGGGTATCCGCCCCCTCAAAGATTTTGGTCCTCGGGTAATCCGCGACAAGCGCTACAAGGCATGGGTCAACAGCAACAAAAAGGTCGAACGACTCCACGATCTTCAGAAAGACCCCGGCGAGGTGACAAACCTTGTCCAATCGGACCTCGCTGAGGACAAGGAAGCCTTGCAGAAGTTCATGGCGGTTGTGGGGACTTTTCCCGAGAAGGATGCACGGATGCTTTACGAACCAAGGGCGAAAAATGCCTGGGACAGGGAGCTAAATAAATCC
>CALAPX010000343.1 GCA_937888355.1 uncultured Spartobacteria bacterium | reverse complement strand
TCATAGTGGTGTATTTTTGTTACCTAACGTCAAAGGTAGGCACGGAGTGAAGCGCGGAGCGCGTAACGGAGTTGTCCTATCCTGCCTTGTTCGACTTTTATTGGTTTATATGCTCATTGTGGCAATGAAGGTGTCTCCAATTTTTAGAGCTGGCACTACAATAATCAGAGTTAATGGTATAAACCACTTTAGGTTCCTTTTTTTGATATATTTATAGGTGAGGAATATACTCATTGGCCAGTAGGCAATGAGCATAACGATACCTATTATTTCGTTTATTCCGAGTGCTACAAAACATTTTACAAATGCAAGTGGAAGATAGAAAAATCCAAAAAGATAAGCTACACTAGCTGAGTAATATTCTCTGTGTGGCTCATCTATTACAAGAATACTGAGTAGTGCCGAAAGCATGTAGATCCCAAAAACTACTGCATATGGGGTCAGTCTTTGGATCCATTGCTCGCTTTTCATTTTTTCTGTCGAACGTTGTTTGGTCACACAAATTTCAGATTTAGCAGTCAAAGTAAGAAAAAAGTGGACAATTAATTCAATTTCAAGCCTTCAACCTTCGATACCGGCGAATGAGTGCATTTGTACTGCTATCGTGCTTGAGGTCGGGCTCGGCGTCCGCTTCGAGTTCCGGGATGATGCGCTGGGCAAGGGCCTTGCCGAGTTCGACGCCCCATTGGTCGAAGGGGTTGATGTTCCAGATCACGCCTTGGGTATAGACGCTCATCTCGTAGAGGGAGACGAGGCGACCGAGGGCGGCTGGGGTGAGTTTCTCGCCCATGAGGACGTTTGACGGGCGGTTGCCCTCAAAGACGCGGTGGGGTGCGATAGCGGCAGGGGTGCCTTCGGCTTCGACTTCGGCCAGCGTTTTTCCGAAGGCGAGGGCCTCGGTCTGGGCAAAGACATTCGACATGAGAAGGTCCTGGTGGCGGCCGACGGGATTAAGGGATTTCGCGAAGGCGATGAAATCGCAGGGGATGAGGCGGGTGCCTTGGTGGATGAGTTGGTAGAAGCTGTGCTGGCCGTTGGTGCCGGGTTCGCCCCAATACACCGGGCCGGTGTCTGTATCAACGCGGGTGCCATCGAGTTTCACGTATTTGCCGTTGCTCTCCATGGTGAGTTGCTGGAGGTAGGCAGGGAACCTCTTCAGGTACTGGTCGTAGGGAAGAACAGCGATGGTCTGGGCGCCGAAGAAGTCGTTGTACCACACGGCGAGGAGACCATGGAGGACAGGGATGTTCTGTTCAAACGGCGCGGTGCGGAAGTGTTCGTCCATCTCGTGGAACCCCGCGAGCATGTCGCGGAAATTGTCCGGTCCGAGAGCGATCATGTTCGAGAGGCCGATCGCGGAATCCATCGAGTAGCGTCCGCCAACCCAGTCCCAGAAGCCGAACATATTGGCGGTATCGATGCCGAACTCGGAGACCTTGGCGGCGTTTGTAGAGACAGCGACAAAATGTTTCGCGACGGCTGCCTTGTCGCCGCCGAGGCCCGCGAGGGACCAATCGCGAGCGGTCCCAGCGTTGGTCATTGTCTCGAGGGTCGTGAATGTTTTCGACGAGATGATGAAGAGCGTTTCAGCGGGGTCGAGGTCGTGGGTGGCCTCGGCAAAGTCTGTGCCGTCGACATTTGAGATAAAGCGGAAGACAAGTGAGCGGTCGGTATAGTGGCGGAGGGCCTCGTAGGCCATGACGGGGCCGAGATCCGATCCGCCGATGCCGATGTTGACCACGTTTTTGATGCGTTTACCGGTGTGGCCCTTCCATTCGCCCGAGCGGATGCGGTTGGAAAAGGCGGCCATTTTATCAAGGACGGCATGCACCTCTGGCACGACATCGGTGCCCTCGAGCTTGATCGATGCGGAGCGGGGGGCGCGGAGTGCGGTGTGGAGAACGGCGCGGTTCTCG
>CALAPX010000342.1 GCA_937888355.1 uncultured Spartobacteria bacterium | reverse complement strand
ACTTCCCGGCCATCCTCAACCTTACAAACACGCGCAATGAGGCGGACCTCATCGTTGCATGCCCCATCTACAGAGCCATGGCGGCGGCGCCAAAATCACTTAAGATGGCTTGCCTTCAATCTGCCATCGACAAAATCCTAGGCGACCGAGGTATGGAACACCTGGTCGTCATCATTACCCCGGCGATGTTCACCATCTTTGCCAGCATGAAATGGCACCGCGTGGGACCAGACTCGCTGACCTCAGGCTTATTTGGGAATCCATTTCTGTGGGGGGCGTGTGACGAGGAGGCCACAAATGCCCTCAACCTTCGAGCCCAGTTCATCCACGGAGGGGAAACGGCAGCCTCCGACGCCGACGCTCAGGCACTTTTGAAGATAGTCGTAAATCCACCGCTGGAAGACGAATCCATTGACAACCACAAGCGGATGGAGGTTGCCGCCTCCGTCCTCCTTCCCGCAGGACATGGATTCCTCATCCACCTCCGGGAGCACATCACCAGCTTCACCCACTACGAGCGTAAATGGAGAAGTTTGGTGATGACCAACGCCAACCTGCAAGGAGCAAAAGGCGCCCTCCACCTCCAGTTTATGGCGCTGCGCTTCTCCAAGTATTGGCGTGCCCAGAGAAGCTCGCCCGCCCGAGTCACGCTCAGCGATCCAAAGGAGCTCATTGACTTGATCGATATGGGCCGACAGTGGGAGCCGGCCGTGTCCCACAGCCTTGCTGCCTCACTCAAGCTTGGGGTCCTTGGCCGCTTCAGTCGAGCCCAAGCCCGAGGTGACTGGGACGACGATGCCAAGACACAGGCTACCCAGGCCACCGCTGCCTCCACCCGATCGGGAATTACAGGCTTGACCATCGGCAACATGTCCTTGTCAGGCACCAGTGGCAAGAGCACAGTGGGTGATGGCAAGGGGAAGGAGAACGCAAATTTCCACCTTGTCTTGTTCGGCAGGATCAAGGCGCGGACGGTGGGCGGAAAGACAGTGAAGAGCCGGGAGGTCCGTGAGAAGATCAAGAAGGGCGAGCTGCCGCCCTTACCCCCCTCGAAGGCGGACGGCAAACCAATGTGCCTAGCATGGCACACCAAGG
>CALAPX010000341.1 GCA_937888355.1 uncultured Spartobacteria bacterium | reverse complement strand
TTATAAAGACTCGAGAAGCTTTTTTGAACTTCAATAAAGCATCCTATGTTTTTTATTATATAGTTTATAACGTTCCTTTGAACGATCATTATTCTGAAAATCCCTCAGTGGATTTTGCTGAGGAACATTAAAGCATGCACGGGTAAATGCATAAAAGACGCTTCTAGAAACTCAGGCACCAAATTTGGTTATAATCCACGTTCCAAAAAAATTAGACGCCGTGGATCATCATCCACGAAAAAAAAGATGTGAAGGGGAGAGAGGCGAGGGCCGGAATCGAACCGGCGAATGCAGCTTTTGCAGAGCCGTGCCTTACCACTTGGCTACCCCGCCGCCTTAGAAGGTTTGATTAATTACATGCATTGGCGGCAAATGACAATACCTTGATTCAAGATTTTTCAACCCGATTTCCGCACGATGTTGATGCTTTGCTTGACCACATGAAGTGCATCCGATAATTCCCACCACGTTGCCGCCGTGCGGCAATCTTTTTGTCCACATCTCATGAGAATCCAACGAACCTTTTTGCATCACATGGCCTGCGTTTTGGCTGCCGTATTTTTGCCCGTGCCCTTCCAGCTTGAGGCTCAATTTCCGGAATCGGAAGCCGCCCCGATCATCCGCGATATCGTGGTAGAAACTGTAGGAGCTCCCAGCATCTCCAAGGACCGCGTTTTGGCTAACCTTGCCACTAAGATCGGGCAACCTTACAGCGAGCGCACTGCCGAGCAGGACGTCCGCGCCCTTTACTCCACGGGCGGCGTCTCAAATGTCCGCCTCTTTGCAGAACCTCTCGGCGATGGCGTTCGCGTTACGGTTTTGCTCCAAGGCCGTCCAGTGATCGAAGAGGTCCTTATCGAGGGCACCGGGCAAATTCCGCTTAATCGCGTGCGTAAAGAGGTCATCGTCAAACCTGGTGATGTTGTTGACGAAGAAAAAATCGAATCTTCCCGGCAAAAGATTCTTACTCTCTATGAGGACCGCAACTATGCGGATGTCGATGTCCAATACCGTATCCAGGAAATTCCGGATTCAAATCGCTCGAGACTGATCATTGCAATCACCGAGGGTCCGAAACTTGTCGTGAAGCGCATTACTTTCTTGGGAAATGATTCCATCCTTGCCCGCGAACTACGGAAGGCGATGAAAACAAAATCTCTCGATCTTCTCACCTTCTTCAACAAAAGCGGCCGACTCACTCCCGCCCAACTGGAGGAAGACCGGGCAGCCCTTCGCTCCTTCTATCAGAACCGCGGCTTTGCCGATGTGGAAATCCAAGACATCCAAACCGAACCTCTCGCCAAGGATGGTGTGGAAATCGTGATAACGATCAAGGAAGGTGTCCAGTATCGTGTGCATAATGTCACACTCAATGGCGTCAATATCGTCCCTGAGAGTGAGATCGCTCAAATCCTGAAGATGAATGCAGGCGAGCTCTTCACCCCGAAGGGCATTGGCGACGACATTAAAGCAATGCGTGATTTCTACGGGTCACGTGGGTACGTCGACACATTGATTGTTCCAGAAGTCTTTCCTGCCGGAACGGGAGCAGTGGATCTTTCCTTCAGCATTGATGAAGGCGTCCAGTCCTACGTCAACCTTGTTAATATCCAAGGCAACACCCGCACCCAAGACAGAGTGATCCGCCGTGAACTTGCGGTAAAACCTGGTGATTTATACGATACCACTCTTGTTGATATCAGCAAAAAGCGCTTGGAGAATTTGAACTATTTCTCCCGCGTCGACACCCAACCGACTGACACGATTGTTCCTGGTCGCAAGGATCTCAATGTGATCGTCGATGAAAAGCGAACCGGATCCTTCAACTTCGGCGCAGGCTTCAGCACAATCGATAGCTTGATCGGATTCGCTGAGCTTCAGCAATCAAACTTCGATATTTTCAACTGGCCGAATTTCACTGGCGGCGGTCAACGCTTCCGTGCTCGGGCCCAATACGGCCTACTACGAAGCGACTATGTCATCTCTCTCACCGAGCCTTGGTTCCTAGGCTATAAACTCTCCGCCGGCGGCGAGGCCTACTACCGGAACGCAAATTTTCTTTCGTCGGTTTATGCCCAGGAAAATGGGGGCCTCGCCCTCCAAACACGCCAACAAGTCTGGAGAGCCCTCTCCGCGCGTACCGAATACCGCTACGAGCGCGTGCGCATCTATGATGTCGGTGATGATGTCAATTCCAGTGGAAATTCAATTTTCGGCGGATCTAGTGGGAGCGGCAAAGTTGGCCAAGTGATTCAGGACTCTGAGGGCACCTATTATAAGAGCGCCCTGACCGGTTCCCTCATCTGGGACACCCGTGATAGTCTGTTTCTTACCCGAAAAGGCGAACTTGTGGAATTCACCGGCTTCGCAGGAGGAGGACTCCTTGGCGGCGATGTCCAAGACTACGGCATCTCGCTAGAAGGCGCTAAATATTTCCCGCTTCCATGGGATCTTATCTTGCTCGTCAAAGGGCAACTCGCGGTGGTGGATGGCTGGGGCTCCGACAAGTCAGAAGATGATTCCGGCTACGGCAATGGCGTGCCAATTTTTGACCGCCTGTACCTCGGCGGCGCGAATAATATGCGGGGCTTCAACTTCCGCGAAGTCGGACCTGTCGACGAATACGATAATCCCATCGGAGGAAACTCTCTTGCTTATCTTACAGTGGAAGTCACCTTCCCGATTATTAGCCGAGTGCGTGGAGCATTTTTCTCTGATGCAGGTTTTGTCAATGCCGATGCCTATGACTTCAACTCCTCGGGTTACAATGTTGACGTCGGCTTTGGGTTGCGCCTCGATCTGCCCATCGGCCCCATCCGCGTCGATTATGGTATTCCGGTGATTCACGACACCTGGAACGGCCCTCCCGGCAAGTTCAACTTCAACATCGGCTACCAATTCTAAGACTTACACATACCAACCCCTTTGCTTGACCTTGGCGGCTCATGCCGTCAATTTCAACAACTCAAAATACAGGAATCTATTTCTCAAAGAAGAAAATCAAATGATCAAATCCACACTCACCCTTGTTGCCATAACTCTTGGATCACTCGCGACCATCACACCGGCTCATGCCCAAGCGAAAATCGGCATCCTCGATATGAACGGTATTTTCACCCAATACCACCGCACGAAAGATGCCGAGTCGAAGCTCAATGATGCCCGCGCCGCAGCCAAGACGGAACTCGACACTCGCCTCGAGACGCTCAAAAAATCGATGGAGGAGATCAATAAGCTAAACGCAGATTTCGAGAAGCCTGAACTGAGCAAAGACGCAAAGGAAAAAGCCGCCAGATCCCGCGACGAAAAGGTTGTCGAGGCCCGCAACTTGGATCGTGAAATTGCTGAGTTTCGCGGCACCCGGGAGCGTCAACTCCAAGAACAATTTATTCGCATGCGCAAAGACTTGATCGACGACATTATGAAAATTGTCACCGAGAAGGTCAAAGCAGGCGGGTATGATCTTGTTCTCGATAAATCCGGCATGAGCATGGGCCAAGTGCCTGTGGTCCTCTTCTCCAAAGAAGACATGGATTTCAGCAGCGAGATCGTTGAGCTCCTTAACAAGGACGCAACCAAGACCGCCGCTCCCGCAAAGGAATGAAGCTGAGCGACCTCGCCGCGAAGGTGGGCGCGACGTTCGCGCCCGATGCGGGGAACATAGAAATCTCAGGCCTTGCATCGTTGGCTGACGCCAACCCTGGAGATCTTTCGTTTTTCGGAAACCCAAAATATATTGCAGCTCTCCGCAAATCCCGCGCAAGTGCCATCCTGGTTCCTGAAGCCCTTCAAGAACCTCTCACCCCGGCTCTCCTCACCGTTGCTGATCCAGCCGCGGCATTTGAGGCAATTTTGCCTCTTTTTAGACCTGCGGCGTTGGAGCATCCCCCGGGCGTTCACCCCTCTGCTTGTGTCTCTCCGGAGGCAACTCTTGGAGAAGACTGTTCGATCAGCGCCTTTGTTGTGGTGGAGGCCGGCGCGCGAATAGGTGCGCGCTGCGTGCTTGAAGCCCATACCCATGTGGGAAGGGAAACCACTATTGGCGACGATTGTCATATGTATCCCCATGCCTCGGTGCGCGAACGCTGCACCATCGGCAACCGCGTCACCCTACACAATGGGGTCGTTATCGGGGCAGATGGCTTCGGCTATGAATTTCGTGAGGGCCGCCAACAGAAGATCCCGCAAACTGGCACGGTCCAAATCGATGATGATGTCGAAATTGGCGCCAATTCCGCTGTCGACCGTGCCCGCTTCGGGCGTACATGGATTCAGTGTGGTACTAAAATAGATAATCTCGTCCAAATTGGCCACAATGTCACTATTGGCAAACATTGCATTCTCTGTGCCCAAGTGGGGATCTCCGGCAGCACACGGATTGGCGATTATGTCACCCTCGCCGGCAAAGTCGGACTCAGTGGCCATATCGAAATTGGCGACCGTGTCATGATTGGCGCCATGTCGGGCCTCGCCAAAAACGTCCCTTCGGATACCATCATGTTCGGAGCGCCAGCCCAACCTATTCGCGAATACAAGGAAAACTACGCTCTCCTGAAGAATATCAGGAAACTCTACTCCCGGGTGAAGGAACTCGAAAAAAAAGCGGGCTGATTTTCCAGGCTCAAGCCGGCGAGGCCGTCAACCCTGCCCAGCCATCGAGCACAATCTGCGACCATGTTTCAAATGCTTCCCTGCGTGCAAGAAGATTTGCGTGGGTATCAAAACCCAGCTCGGCGATCGCTTTTTCTCCAGCCCCCACATCTCCATTATCCAAAAACACAAGATGCACCACCCCAAGGTGCACGCTGCCCACCTCCGTTGAATCGTCATTAATCAACGCCACAGCTCGCTCACTGAAGCCTCCTTCCAACCGGAGTTCCTCGGAAATCTCGCGTTGCACAGCATTGTGGTAGATCGATTCGTTGAAGTGCCCGCCCGAGTCATCGGTGTCGTTGATATGCCCGCCGATACCAATTGAGGATTTTGCTACAAGACGCTTTTCGCCGGACTTCGCCCCGCGCGTGTAATGCAAAATTTTCCCATCATGTAAGAAAACAGCATACGGGATCAATTGTTTGAGTGTGGGATCCTCCTCTGCCGCGGAACGGGGCACAAAAAAATTGTTTTTCCTGTCAAGAAACTCCGGCAGGTAATCGCCCACCCTCGGGCAAAGGCCTTGAAAACTCCCCAATGTGTCGAATAACTCGCGGCGGACCACGAGCACCTGTTCCTCCGTGCTACTCATAGGGCGCAGACATTGACGGCATACGGCGGCCCCGCAAAGCCAAAAACTTCCCTTAAAAGCCGTTCTTGCAAGATCCCTCGTTTCCCACCTTGCAAGGACCCCTCCTTTTCTGTGACAAAGGAGTTGATGACAGATGAATTATCCCAAGCCGTTGCAACCGGCACACTCGACCAAGCAACCGCTGAAAAAATCGACCACCTCGCGCCCGGAGCCTTCTGCACCCACAAAAGTTGGGGCTTCGGACGTGTCGCGGAATGGAATTTAACTGGCGGCCAAATCCTCATCGACTTCAAAACACGCAAGGGTCATCCCATGCAACTCGCCTATGCGGCCGAAACGCTGACTCCGATCCCGGAATCCCACATCCTCGCTCGTAGGGAGAATGACCCTCAGGGCGTCAAGGCAGATGCAGACGCAGATGCCGCGACCTTTCTCCGAGCAACCCTAGCCGACCTTGGCGGCAAGGCCACCAGCGACCAGATCTCCTCGCTTCTCTCACCATCAGTCTTTACCCCTGCAGCGTTCAAACGCTGGTGGGATGCTGCCCGTAAAAAAATCAAAACCGACGGCCACTTCAAACTTCCCACAAAAAAAACGGACCCCTACGTGTTGCTGGAAGAAAAAGTGGATGCCGCCCAAGGCTTGCTGAACACATTTCGTGAAGCTCGCCACACCCGTGATCAACTCTTGGCGCTCGACCAAATCACAAAAGCCCTTACGGAACTCAAGTCCCATGAGTCGGAGATGCCTACACTTGTGGCCGAAATCGGTGAGATTGCCGCACGCCATCGCCGCCTGCAAACACCTGCTGCGATTGAGATGCTCGTCGCACGCGATGAAATTGCTGTCGCATTCGCTATCGAACTGACTCCAGATGCCCCATCGGTTTCAGAAGTCTTGTCCTCCGAATCCTCTCGCCTTAGTGAGATTTTCTCAGCAATCCCAGCCTCACGCCAACGTGATGCACTGGAGTCATTCGAAAAGGCCTTCGGCGAACTCTGGTCTGAAAAGGCCCTTGGGTTGCTGCGCGACGCAGGGGGACGGCTTGTCGCGGACATTTCACGCCTCTTCGAGAAAAAAGGCAAAAAAGAGAACCTCCAATCGACCCTTGAGCGCTGGATCAGCGAGCGCTCGATTTCCTCGGAAATGCTCATATGGCTCTGCAAAGACCGTGACAAGCGCTTCCCGGAACTCTTCAACGCAGAACTCCTGGCGGCCGTTTTCAGCGCCCTTGAAGCTGACCAACTCGCAGAGAAACGCACCTCACGCCTGCGCGACCTATTGGTCGATGACCGTGAACTCATTGGGGATCTTCTTATCAATGCTTCACGAGATGTGGTCCGGGACTCAATGCGCAAGCTCATGCTCACGCCTGTCTTCGATGACCTCTCGAAGCGTTCGCTCATGGCACGCATCGTCAAGCTTTACCCTGACACTCAGGACATGATCACGGGGAAACAACAGGACGAACGTGCCGACTCGCTCATCGTCTCTTGGCCAAGCATCGAAAAACGCAAAGCGGAACTCGATCAACTTGTCACAAAGGAAATCCCGCAAAACCTACGTGATATCAACATCGCGAAGGAACAAGGCGATCTTCGTGAGAACGCAGGCTTCAAAGCCGCTAAGGAGCATCAGCGCGTTTTGCAAGGCCGCCGCGTCGAAATGGAACGCGATCTCGCCCACGCTCGCGGCACGAACTTTGAAAATCCCTCCACCTCGCAAGTCTCCATCGGCACAGTTGTGACAGTCCGCTACGAGGGCGGTGATACTGAAACTTACAGCATTCTTGGGGCATGGGACAGCTCGCCACAGCATGGAATCATTTCATACAAGGCAGGTGTCGGCCAGAGCCTCCTCGAAGCCGCGCTTGGCTCATCGGTCGAACTGCCTGCAGAACACGGCACCCGCAAGGCGACTGTAGAGGCCATCACTCCTTTCACCGATCTGGAACTATTGCAAACAACTGTTCACGCGCTGAAAGCGGATCTCCAATCGGCATAATCACGCGGAACCACTCGCACGATCCCCACCCATGCAGGACAAAAAGCTCGATATCCTCATCCTCGGGGGAGCTGGCCGGCTGGCCAGTTCACTTGCCTCGGCTTGGGAAAAAAAGCACAACGTCACGACGCTCAGCCGCACGCAACTTGATATTGGAAATCCCCACCAGCTTGAGTCTGCTCTGGATCAAAGGCCATTTGACATCCTTGTTAATGGCGCGGCGTTCACCAATGTGGATCTATGCGAAACCGAACGGGAAACCGCTCGTCTCATTAATGCCACCGCCGTTGGCCAGATGGCAAAGATCGCCTCCAAACGTGCTGCACGACTCATCCACTTCAGCACGGATTATGTGTTCGATGGCTCACTGCCCCGCCCATTAACAGAGGAAGACATCCCCACCCCGGCGAGCTGGTATGGAAAAACGAAACTTGAGGGCGAGGAACTCGTTCTAAGCACCGATCCACGCCATATTGCCGTGCGTGTTTCCTGGGTCTTCGGCCCCGCGAAACCATCATTCATCGATGCCATCCTGAAACGCGCCCGCACAGAGTCACATGTCGAGGCGGTAAATGATAAATTCTCCAGTCCAACCTACGCGGAGGATTGCGCGGAGTGGTTGGCGCCATTCCTGCAACCCTCGTCCAACGGAGGTCTATACCACGCCTGCAATTCGGGATCCTGCTCGTGGCGTGAATATGGAGCAAAGGCCTTGGAACTCGCCGCAGCAGCAGGCATTCCCCTTGCTACGACAGAAGTCGGCGGCATTACTCTTGCTCACATGAAACAATTTGTTGCCCCCCGTCCAGTCTACACCCTTCTAGACACCTCGAAACTCGCCCGCACCACCGGCATCACGCCACGCCCGTGGGAAACCGCTCTTAAAGATTACATCCAGACCCACCATGCATCGCTTTCATCTGCCAGTTGACCATTGGGAATCCGCCACCCTCGACTCGAAGGAGTCCCATCATTGCCTCCAAGTATTACGTCTCGAAGAAGGCAATCGAATCACCGTGTTCGATGGCTGTGGTCGTGAATCCATGGCGACCATTGGTTCTATAGTAGCTGGCAAAGTTTCGCTTCACCTCACCGCCTCGGCAACCACTCCTTCACCGCCATGTGCCATTACGATAGGGCAGGCAGTTCCCAAGGGGAAAAATATGGACCTCATCGTCCAAAAGGCTGTGGAACTCGGCGCGGCTCATATTGCTCCTCTTCTCTCGGACCGTACCGTGATTCAACTCGACTCGGACGACTCATCAAAAAAACAGGAGAAGTGGCAGTCGACCGTCATTGAGGCTTGCAAGCAATGCGGCCAGAATCGCATTCCCTCGGTGGCTCTTCCCGTCCCACCCCGAGACTTCTTCCAAATCCCACCGCAAAAAAACGCCCTTCTCCTCATCGCCTCTCTGCAACCTGATGCACGCCCGATCAAGACAGTGCTGAAGGACTACCGGCAAAGTCACAATGCATTTCCGAAGGATGTCACAGTCCTAGTCGGCCCTGAGGGAGATTTTACCCCCGCCGAGATCGCCCTCTCCAAAAGCCACGGATACCAACCAGTCACCTTGGGCCCGATTATTCTCCGCACGGAAACCGCTGCTATTTACTGCCTCAGCGTGCTCGCGCACGAACTCTTTACTCCAACTCAGGAGTAGCTCCCGGAATCGCCGGTTCGAATAACAACAGCGGAGGCAGTGGCTCGATGAGCAAAACGGGTTCTGGCACTGGCGTCGGCACTCGTACGGGCGCGGGTGTTGACCGGGACACAACCTGTGCCGCTAAAGGCACAGGCTCAGGCTTTTCTAAAAATGGAATCGCCACTCCGTCTTGGATCAAAAATGTCCAAGCGACAAAAATGATAACTGGCGCAACCAAAGCAACAATCGATAGCAACAGCGCCAGCGACGCGCGGCGCCCGGCAACCCGGAGAATCTCGCGGGCCGTTGCCCTCTCCCGCTCGGAAATCAACTCCATACAAGCAAGACGGTGCAGCGACCGCTCAGGAAAGGTTGGGGCCAACGCCTTCAGCCGATCCAACGAGTGCCTTGCCAGCTCGCTTTTCTTGTTGTCCACGATCTCAAACTCGGGCTCTTCCATGGATCATGAATGCCCCGCCCCGGTGCGCCCCGCAAGTGCAAATAATTCCCTATTGTAACCAGACTATTCCGAAAAATGAGGCTTCCCCACGATCATTTGCCGTACAGCAGCAATCTCGGAAGCATCAAACCGCCCCCACTCTCCTCCCCATGAACTCGATTGTATAAAATTCATCACGTCTGCTATTTGCCCATCAGTTAATTTATTTCGCCATGCAGGCATAATTCCAAGGTAGGAGTGGCCATCCCTCTCCACAACACCACTCCGCCCCAATAAAACAACCTCCAGCAATCCCTCTCGTTCCTGCGCGCCAATACGCGACGACCCCCGAAATGGAGGGCAATTTCCAGAAATTCCGCGCCCATCGGCACCATGGCATACTTGGCAATGCAGGGCATAAATATCCCGGCCGCCCAACGGGCTCATATCTACCGTGATTTCTGGGCTATCCGTACAGCCAATGAGGATCAACAGCTGCAAACTCACTAAAAAAAGAATACGCCTCATTCCGATAGCATCCGCAAGAGATCGGCCGCCACTGCGGCGTGCTCTCTAAGTTGATCCATCGAATAAGACATCCTCAACATGCCCGTTGCGTCGATCAGAAGCGTGTCAGTGGAATGGTCAATCAAGTCATCAGGACCACTCGCTTGGGATTCTTTATAGGCCGCACCGTATGCGCGGGCGACAGCGGCAATCTCGTCGCGGGAACCCGTAAGACCAGTGAACCCAGCATCGAACATTCGAAGATATGCAGCCAGAGTGGCAGCATCATCTTTAGGGTCGACACTCACAAAAACTACACTCACCCGCTTCCGCTCGCGAATTGGCAACTCCCGACAGACTGCCGCAAGATTCGCCAGAATCGCTGGACAAACATTCGGACAGCGCGTGAATCCAAAACTCAAAAGCACTAGCGAGTTCCTCGCCTGAACAAGTGACAACAGCGTTCCGTCCGATTGCGTCAATACAATTGGGATGGCTTTTCGGGATCGAGCAATCACGTTCCCATGCCAAGCATACAAATCATTCCCGCAGCATGTTAAAAAACAGATCAATAGCCATGCAACCAATCGGGACACGGCGGAGCGATAATTCATCAGGCCTCGCGGAGACGTTGAATCTCTGCAGTGGCATCCGCCGCACGGAAGACCGTCGTTCCCGCTACCAAGAGATTTGCCCCATGCGCAACACACTGCGCCGCAGTTTGGATATTAATTCCTCCATCCACCTCGATCTGAAAATCCCAACCTCCCTCTCTTCTCAAAGAATCTGCGCCAGCGATTTTTTTAAGCATATCAGATAAAAAAGGCTGTCCCCCGTATCCGGGATTCACAGTCATCACTAGAAGAATATCGAACTCTCCTAGAAACGGCTCCACCCGCTCAAGCGGCGTTAATGGACTGATTGCCAATCCAGCATGTAATCCGGCGAGTCGCACCGCTTTAAGGGATTCTGACACATCGTGACTGGCCTCCACGTGCACTGTGATCGAGGAGGCCAAAGGCACAAATCTCGGAATATAAACATCTGGGCGCTCAATCATCAGGTGCACATCCAATGGCAGATCCGTGTGCCGGGACACCGCTTCGACAAATGCAGGCCCAAAAGAAATATTGTCCACGAGGTGACCATCCATCACATCACAGTGGATCCAGTCGGCCCCGGCTTCGGTAATGCGCTCGACCTCCGCGCCAAGGCGTGCGAAATCACAAGCAAGAATCGAGGGAGCTACGATGGTTTTGCGTGCAGACATGGTTATATGGCATAGCGTGGCGATATGGAATTTGCCAGCGACGAATCCTACATGCGAGAGGCCCTGAAGCAGGCCAACAAAGCTCATGCCGCCGATGAAGTGCCTGTTGGCGCCGTTATTGTCCGCGAAGGCGATATTATCGCCCGGGCATGGAACCAGGTTGAGATGCTCAAGGATGCCACTGCTCATGCGGAGATGCTTGCCATCACCCAAGCAGAGGCGGCCGTGGGTGATTGGCGCCTTAACGACTGCGACCTTTACGTGACAAAGGAACCCTGTCCGATGTGCGCAGGTGCGATCGTTCACGCCCGACTTCGCCGTGTGATCTTCGGGTGCCCCGATCCGAAAGGCGGGGGCGCGGGCGGCATGGTTAACCTCCTTCAAATGCCCCAACTTAATCACCGGTGCATCATCACCTCTGGAATCCTCGAGGAGGAATGCTCCTCGATCCTCCGAGATTTCTTCCGGGCACGCCGCACGTAACCCCCGGACCAAAAAATATATATTGCACAGTCACAGGCCCAAATCGATTCTTCCATTACGTTTACGGTTCCCATGACAATCTCCGCCAGCAATCAAGCATCCCAGTATTACCGCTCACTAATCGAGTCACAGGGTCAGTCTGCGAATTTTCAAAAAATGCAGGACTTGGCCCGCGAGACCAAGGAAAAGGTGAAGGAGTCCTCTCGTGCAGATGCTCCACAGCCGCGCCCGCCCGCGCCAGCTCCCGTTGTTGAAAAAGCGGTTACTCCCCCTCCAACTTCAAAGGTGCCTCTAAAATCGGCCACCACTTCTCCTCCAAAACAGTCACCAGACATCCGCCAAGTTGTAAAAGAAACCGACCGCAAAGAGTCAGCCAAAGCTCAAGCCGATACTGCGGACAATTCACGAGCCATGGCGGAATCTGCCGCAAGAGCCATGGAGCGCAACCGAGATGCGAAACAACTCGCCGAGGCCAGACGCCAACGGTTCGCTGCTGCAGCCTGATCCATCCTCTACCTACCGGCGTTCCCGGATCGCATCGATTATCTCGCCGACCACTTCCTGTGTTGGCTTGGCTCCGACATTCCCCTTACCGTGCAACCGCACACTGACATTGCCGGCTTCGACATCACGATGGCCGATGACGAGCATCGTATGAACACGCGCCTTTTCAGCGGCGGCGATCTTGGCCTTCACTGGATCGGACCCAAAATCACCCTCGGCTCTGACCAACGAAGACCGTAGTGCGCGCACAATCGGCTCCGCGTAGTCGATGAGCGCCTGATCATCGTTCAGCGTGATCACGCGTACCTGCTCAGGAGCAAGCCAGAGTGGGAAATTTCCAGCGTAGTGCTCGATGAGGAACCCTATAAAACGCTCGTGGGTACCCAACGGAGCGCGGTGGATACACAGCGGAGTCTTCTCCAAGTTGTCCCGATCTCGGTAGTGCAGGCCAAACTTCGCAGGCACGGCAAAATCCACCTGATTCGTCGCGATGGTGAATTCGCGCCCGATTGCACTCCACACCTGAACGTCGATCTTCGGACCATAGAAGGCGGCCTCATTGGGGACCTCGACAAAATTGATGCCGCTCTCGACCAGAACGCGCCGCACCATATCCTCGGTCTTCTGCCAAAGTTCGGGCTCATCCACGAATTTCTGACCGAGCTTTTCGGGATCGTGGGTGGAAAAACGCATCTGGTATTTCTCCAACCCGAAAACCTTGAAGTAACGCAAATACATCTCATTCACTGCGCGGAACTCCTCTGCGAATTGCCCCTCGGTGCAGTAAATGTGTGCATCGTTCATATTCAGGGACCGCACACGCATGAGACCAAAAAGCTCGCCGGACTGCTCATATCGGTAGCAACAGCCGTATTCCGCCAGACGCAGTGGCAGGTCACGATAGCTCCGTGGCTCAGCGGCAAAAATTCTGTGATGATGCGGGCAGTTCATTGCCTTCAGGTAATAACGCTCAGGCTCGCCAGCCTCGTCTTCGCCGGATTCCTTCAGTTCTATCGGCGGAAACATACTTTCGGCATAATAAGGAAGATGCCCCGAGGTTTTGTACATCTTCTCCTTGGCAAGATGCGGAGTGCGGACGCGAAAATAGCCTGCGGCAAACTCCGTTTCCTTCGCAAGACGCTCAAGTTCCTCGACGAGCACTGCGCCCTTGGGTAGCCACAGTGGCATGCCAGGACCGACGTATTCGGAGTCGATCGCGTAAAGGCCCATCTCGGCGCCGATCTTGCGATGGTCGCGCTTCTTTGCCTCCTCGAGCATCGCAAAATACTCGGCCATCGCCGTTTTATTTTTGAATGCGGTTCCGTAAATCCTCTGCAATTGTGGGTTCCGCTCATCACCTTTATAATAGGCGCTGGCGACATGCGTCAGCTTGAATGCCCCAATATTGCCGGTGCGCATCACATGTGGCCCGGCACACAGATCGGTGAACCCGCCATTGCGGTAGAGCGTGATCGTTTCTCCCTCAGGGATGTGTGTCAGGATGTCCAACTTGAACTTTGAGGCGACTTCCCGCTCGCTGAGCGCGGCAAGTTCCCCCCGCTCCGCCATGGCCAATGCGTCGGAACGCGAAATTTCAACCCGTTCGAACACGTGATTGGCTTTTATTTCCTTCTTCATCTCCTCCTCGATTCGTTCAAAATCCTCAGGCGAGATGCGATGCGATAGCTCAACATCGTAGTAGAAGCCGGTCTCCACTGGAGGCCCGGCGGCAAATTGCGCGTCTGGCCAGATTTTCAGGATAGCTGTGGCGAGGACGTGCGCGGCAGAGTGGCGGATGCGTTCAAGTTCGGTCATGGATTTTCGGGCGTCTTATCGGTCTTTTTTATTTGCTAGGCGTGCCACCAAGGGAAATGGCATTGACCTCTGTCAGCATGGGAATGCCACGCATCACGGGATAAGCGATAGCCCGGTCTGATCGAATCCAGGCACCTTCAATCCGCTCCATCCCCTCAAGTTGCTTCAAGGCGTGCAATTCCTGCTCTGTTGCCAATCGCAGAGGCATGCGGGTTTGCGGGCAAACAAACAGGGAACTATTCGAGTTCTCGTGCATTGAACTCCATTGGGTTCAGTATTTTGGAACGGATGGATCCACCCGCTCGGCCCAGGCCATGATCCCGCCCTCCACATTCAAGAGCTTAGAAAAGCCCGCCTTCTGAAGGTGGCGTAACGCGTTGGCGCTTCGAATGCCCGCCTTGCAATGAATCACAATCTCATCAGCCGAATCCAGTTCGCTCATCCTGGAGGGCAACTCGCCTAGGGGAATCAATGTTGCCCCGGGAATACGAGCGATGTCCCACTCAAACTGCTCACGCACATCAAGGAGGACAAATTTTTCATTGCTGTCTAGTCGGGCCTTCAAAACCTCAACAGTGATCTCGGGAACGGGAGGCTCTGCAGCCTCTTCGGCTGCGGCCTGCGGGATGCCGCAAAATTCCTCATAGTCGATCAATGCCGTGATGGTTGGATGTTCCGAACATACTGGGCAGGATGGATCTTTGCGCACCTTGAACTCGCGGAATTTCATCTTCAATGCATCAAAATGAACAAGCCGCCCGGTCAACGACTCTCCGATTCCGACAATCAACTTGATGGCCTCGATTGCTTGCATCACACCGATCACTCCTGGCAAAACCCCTAGTACACCCCCCTCCGCACAACTCGGCACCATGCCTGGCGGTGGTGGTTCTGGATAGAGGCAGCGGTAGCAAGGTCCGCCGAGATGCGGAGCAAAGACCGTGCACTGTCCGTCGAATCTGAAGATAGACCCATAAATGTTCGGCTTTTTCAATAAGACACACACGTCATTTGAGAGGTAGCGCGTGGGAAAATTGTCAGTTCCGTCGATCACTATGTCGTAGGGTTCGACTATCTCCATCGCATTCTCGGCCTTGAAGAGGGTGTCGTAAAGGTCCACCTGTACGTTGGGATTGATCTCCTTGATCCGATCACGCGCACTTTTAAGTTTCTTGCGGCCGACATCCTTCGTGCCGTGGAGGATCTGCCTCTGGAGGTTCGAATAATCGACCACATCGAAATCCACCAACCCCATGGTGCCGACACCCGCCGCAGCAAGATATAGAGCGATTGGGGAACCAAGCCCTCCCGTGCCGATGCAAAGAACTTTCGCGGCCTTCAGGCGTTTTTGCCCCTCGAGGGTAACCTCGGGCATAATTAAATGCCGGGAATACCGCGCAATTTCGTCGTTACTGAATTCAACCGCCCCGACCCGCGCCGGATCCAAGATACTTTTGTGCATAAATCAAAAAAAATGTGGCCGTCGAGAATAGCCCCGTACCTGTCGATTGCAAGTGCGAGCCTGCGTCCACAAAACCGAACAGTTGATCCGCGACTTCCGGCATCGTAGAACGTCCGGCATATGACATTTTCCTCACTTGGCAGCATGCTCTCCGGCGGGAGCGGCATAGAACTCCTCATGGATGACCTTGGCCATGCATTGTCAACATCGGGCCCTTCCACACACATGCTTGGGGGAGGCAACCCCGCCCACATCCCTCAAATGGAAAAGGTTTGGGAAAGTCGACTGCACGAAATGATGGACGACCCGGCAGTCCTGCGACGCACCCTCGGCATTTATGATCCGCCTCGCGGCAATCCCAGTGTCTTGGAGTCACTCGCTGCTCTCCTGCGCAATGAGTTCGGTTGGCCTGTGGGTCCAGAACATATTGCTGTGACACCGGGCGGGCAGACGGCCTTTTATTTTCTCTTCAATCTCTTCGGAGGGAAACGCCCTGATGGCTCACCCGGACGCATCCTTTTTCCTCTCATACCGGAGTATATCGGATATGCAAACCAAGGACTGGAAGCAGGGATGTTCACCTCGGTGAGGCCTGAAATCAAAATTACCGATTCCCATTTCTTCAAATACGCGATCGACTTCGACCGCATACCCCTTACTCCGGATATCGCCGCAATGTGCGTCTCTCGACCGACCAACCCGAGCGGAAATGTCATTTCAGACTGCGAACTCAACCGCCTTGAAGCCATGGCCTCCAAGGCGGGAATACCACTCATTATCGACAATGCCTACGGTTGGCCCTTCCCGGGAATCATGTTCTCCGATGCCAAACCGCTCTGGACCGATCACACGGTCCATGTCATGAGCCTTTCGAAATTTGGACTGCCGGGCACGCGCACTGCATTTGTCATCGCCCCACCAGAAATCGCAGCTGCTGTTTCATCGATGATGGCGGTCACTGGCTTGGCGAATGGAAATTTCGGCCAAGCCATAACCGGCCCGCTCATTGCAAGCGGCGAGATCACGCGCCTCAGCCGCGAAGTCATTCGTCCTTACTATCTCGCCAAGCGCGATGCCGCTCTCAAGGTGATTGCGGAGGTCTTTCCCGACAACATTCCCTACCGTCTCCACAAAAGCGAGGGCGCCCTCTTTCTTTGGCTCTGGTTGGAGAATTCCCGCCTCACCTCAAGGGAACTCTATGATCGCTTGAAACAACGGGGCGTCATTGTCGTGCCGGGCGAATTTTTCTTCTTTGGCGACAACGATCATGCTTGGCGTCACCGCTACGAATGTCTGCGCATTTCGTTCGCCATGGATGACCCGGATGTCCGTGCAGGATTGGAAATTATCGCGGAGGAAATTACCGGAGCTTATTGAAAAACCGTGTCAGTTTTTCCATTTGTCATTCACGTGAGCAATCGTGATGCTTCAATCGATGAAACCATTCCTTCTAGCACTTCTCCTTGCTGCAACCTCCCTCCAGGCTTCAGACCTGTGGTCGACCGATTACAAATCGGCATTGGCGCGGGCTGCGAGTGAAAACAAACCCGTCCTTCTTGAATTCACAGGCTCGGACTGGTGCCCGCCATGCAAGATGATGACCGCCCAGATTTTCGAGACCCACGAGTTTACCGAGTTTGCGAAGGCCAGCCTTGTTCCCGTCAAACTCGACTATCCACGCACAAAGCCCCAGAGCACAGAACTCAAGACTCAAAACCAAGAGCTCGCCCAGCAATATGGAATCGAGGGATTTCCCACCATTGTCCTCCTCTCGAGCGAAGGCAATGAACTCGGCCGAAATGTCGGCCTCATGCGTGGTGGCCCCGCGGCCATGATCTCCTGGATCGAGTCTAAACTCAAATAAACCAGCGATTTCAACCATAACAATGAACGACGTCCTCGACCTCTTCCGCAAAACCGGAGCCTTGCTGAACGGACACTTCGTCCTGCGCAGCGGCCTGCACAGCCGGGAGTTTTTCCAATGCGCCCTCCTTCTCCAAAACACTCAGGCGGCCTCACACGTCTGCGAACTCCTTGCCGAAAAGCTCCGCCAGTTCCAGGCCACCACAGTGATCTCGCCTGCTGTCGGAGGGATCATCGTCGGCCAAGAGGTGGGACGCCAACTCGGCCTTCGCCACATCTTTGCGGAAAAGGATGGCCTCGGAGGACTCGTGCTCAGGCGGGGATTCCAAATCACTCCAGGTGAACGCATCATCGTCGCGGAGGATGTCGTCACCCGTGGCGGGCGCGTCCAGGAAACAATCCAAATCGTTCGCGACCTAGGTGGTATCGTTGCTGCCGCTGGCTCAATCGTCGACCGGAGCGGAGGCTCTCTTCCTGACTTCGGATGTCCCTTTGTCTCATTGGTCCAAATGACCCCCGACATATTTCCACCCGATGCTATTCCAGATGACCTCCACGGTATTCCAGCAATCAAGCCCGGGTCGAAATAAGAGCAAATCAACGGTCCAAAACTGCCTATGATTCCCTCGGGGAACCCTGTCGAACATTGCACGAGGCTGGCAATAGCTGCTTTTGCGATGATTCTGCTTTCTTGCGCAGAATCCCATGCCGCTCCCGTGGAGGCCCCAGCGGTCATGCTTCAAAAGACTCCCCCTGACTCTCCCGAGCGCATGACCTTGGCGCGTGTCCAAGTTCTTCTCGACAGGGCGGGTTTCCGGCCAGGCAAAATTGATGGCCTTAGCGGGGAGTTCACCCAAAAAGCCGCTGACCGCTACTGCCTTTCCCTAGGGCTGCCAGCGGGGAATCAGTTCGACATCTCGGGCATCAACTCACCATTTCGCCTATACTCGATTTCGGAAGTCGATGCGCAGTGGATAGGCCGGACATCATCAGATCCTGAACAACAATCACAGTTCAAGTCCCTCCACTATGGCTCCCTCTGGGAAGCTGTAGCGGAGCGCTTCCACTGCGACTTGAAATACCTCCGCGAACTGAACCCCGGCGTGGAGGACATCGGCATTGGTTCTATCCTCCGCGTGCCGGATGTCATGGAGTTTTCACCGCAGGATGTCGTGAATCTGAAACGCCTCCTTACCAACAGCGCCAAGCCTCTGCATCCTGAACCAACACCTACTCCAATACCTAATTCATCTCTTTACTCCCTTGAAAACAGACCTCTTCCCTTTGATCTATCACAGTCGATTGGATCTCCTCCGCCTACAGTAGCTCCAACCCAGGCTCCCACGGCAACGCCGTCACCCGCAGCGGTTCACGAACCTGTCCGCCGCCTAGTCCTGGACCGCACCGAGCGGCTTATTGAACTCTACGAGGACAACAAGTTGGCTGGTTGTTTTCCCTGCACGCCAGGCTCCACCAAATTTCCTGTGCCCGAGGGCACATGGCGCATCACCAGCAATGTCCTCATGCCCCATTTCCGTTGGGACAAATCCGTCCTGGAATCCGGTGTCCGGAGTGACAACGCACATCTCCTCCCACCAGGACCGAACAGCCCGGTGGGAATCGTCTGGATGGGCATCAACCGCCCGAGCCTCGGCATGCATGGCACCAACTCTCCTGACCGCATCGGCCGCAACCAAAGCAGTGGCTGCATCCGCCTGGCAAACTGGGACGCCTTCCTTCTCTGTCAGCGCATCAATCTGGGAATACAGCTAGAGGTCCGCTGAAAAAATGACTCACCTCTTGAAGAGGTTCTGCTTTGCAACATCTGCTGCAGCACCTCCGATCATCAGGAATTGGGTCAAGCTGACAGGCCCACTGGATTCAAGCAGAGTCCCCTCGGCCGACACCTTTTGCGATACCACAATCGGCGGCAATATCTTTCCTATTGTCTCGGCGGCGGGCATTTTTTCGACATTAATGACCTCGCTGACCTTAGGCACCATCATGGCACTCAGGCGCAGAACTGGCACAAGGGAAGTGTAGAGATTTTCAAAAACGACTCTCGTATCGATGAAGCCGAACATCTCATTTGCTCCGCGATAAGCTTTGATCCCAGATTCGAATCCCGGCGTGGCGGCCTTGGTGGCATTTCCACCTTCTCCGGTTGCCAACTCTACAAGCTGTGCGGCATTCGTGCCAACGAGGAGAAACTTGTCATTCTGCACAAAGGTGAATTCCCCTTGGCCACTTGGGATCGTTGTCACACTTGTCTCCTGCACAATATTGGAAACCGCTCCATCAACATTTTCCGCAAGAAATCTGGAAAACGAAGCTGCCTTTTCCTTATTGCGTACTTGGACGGCTACAAAGGCTGATGGCGCCATCTTGCCTGTTGCCCAATTTCCCACCACCGCACATTCAGGCCCAAAGGCTTGGGAAAACACTTTAGAATAAGGCTCCAAGCGGAATACCTCATCTGGAAATGTGTCCTCCATGACTTCCAAGAAGCCGGGCAATGCATCAAAATTCAGCACGAAGTCAAAAAAGAAATCTGAATCGGCAGTGGTTAATTCCATTGCTTGATGGCTGAGCTTCGGCAGTGCTTCGAGATTCCTTGGCCTCATGACAAAAACCGCATCCCGCTGAAGCTCCCCTTCCATTTTCCAAGCCGCCCCTACCGCCTCAGCGCCTTTTAATGCCGCAGCCTGCGCAAGGATCAACTCCGCACCCGCGGCATGGCCGGAATGGATCAACGCGTTCGCAACTTTATCCGGGCGCACAAAAACAAGCAAATCGGGTTCTGAGGGTAACGCGGCGGCCACCTTTCGGAATTGCTCGCTTTCTCCAAGCCGAGTGACACTTTCCGCGCCGGTGGCGCGATCAATTGCCGACCGCAAGACATCAAGATTCGAGGCAAGAAGCCCCCAACGCCCTGCAGCAGCAGACCAAAGAACACGGTCACCATGCCGGCTTCCGCTAAGATCAATCCCGCGATAAATTTCAGTTTTCAATTCTCCCGACCCACCGGGAAGTCTTTGACGCAATCGCTCCACAGCAATGTCAAAATCAGACCGTTTTCCCCAAAACTGGAATCCCAATAGAGCATTGAAGCCTGGCGAAGATTCCTCCGTCATAGCAAAAAAGATGTTTCCCGGCTTTAGTGCAGCTAGAAGCTTCAACACCTCTTTGCCGACAGGGGATTCTCTAACAAGGGTGGTTGGTTTTTTCAGAAATGCCGCAACTTCGGGCTCTGCGGCAATCCGGGCTAAAGCAGTTTTTTGCCATCGAAATCCACTCATCGGCACATTCGGTATGTTCACGTAAAAAACCGTATCTGCGGGCGCTAGAAGCGATGCTTTCGAGGGGCCGCCGGAACGCTTAAAGAAAAGAACTCCAGCCAAAATAAACACCCCGAGCACTGCCAGAATAATGATCGCTTTTTTCATGGGGCGATGAGCTAAGCCCATTTCCATTGACACCGCAAGAGAGGGACCTGAGCGTGTATTCCTTATGGACACTTCTAAATTCAAAAATTACATCAAGCCGGCCTGCGATACTTATAATAGCGACAACCTCCGTCTTCTTTCAGATGTGTGTCTCTACCTAGGGTTCCTTTCGATTATTGCGTCGGTAGCCACGTGGTTCACCGCATCGCGCGAAAACCGTGCCTACGGGGAACGCTTCGGGATTTTTATCGGGCTCTGGGTGCCAAGTTTCTTCATCCTTTCAAATCGCCTCTCCCGCAAGGCTGATGAACTCGAGAAGGAAATCGCCTTGGAGGAGTAATCGTTCCATAACCTTCTCCCGCCCACTCTCCACAACGGCCATCTGCATCTCAGATGGCCGTTTTTTTCTTCTCTCCCCCTTGAAAATACTCACTGCAAGGGTATTTTTCCTGCGAAATGATAAAAACTCTGGTTATTCCATTTTTCCTGATCACGGCGGCCCTTTCGATGGCGACAGATTCTACCCCCGCAGCAAAGCCGCACAATTTCCTGAGGGAAATGAACGATGCCTTTTCCGGAGTTTACGAAAAAACCGCCCCGACTGTTGTGGTCGTTGAATCAAGAGGCAATCCAGCCCACTCGGGCATGAACTACACCTTCCGAGGACCGGGAGGAGTCCCCTACCGCCTCATTCCCGACCTCACCGACGAAGACCCTCTCGACTTGCCGCCAAGCATCGGATCTGGATTTGTGTTCACGCCGGATGGGCACATTCTGACAAACAACCACGTTGTCGAAGGAGCCACCGACATCCGGGTACGGCTCCATGACGGTCGAAAATTTCCGGCTCACCTCATTGGAAATGATGAACGCAGCGACATCGCTATCCTGAAGATCTCTGCGGACAAACTTGTCACTGCCGAACTCGCCGATAGCGACCTTGTAAAGGTCGGATCCTTCGCCTTCGCCATCGGATCTCCCATGGAACTTCCCCACACATTTACATTCGGCGTTGTCAGCGCCAAGGGTCGCATCCTCGGGCTCGGCGGGCACTACGACGAGTTCATCCAAACCGACACATCGATCAATCCGGGAAATAGCGGTGGACCACTCTGCGACATCGATGGCCGAGTCATCGGCATAAATACTCTTATTAGCGGCAATAGCCAGGGGGTGGGATTTGCAATTCCTTCAAACACCGCCAAGTCTATCGCCTCTCAACTTATCACAAAAGGCCGCGTCAGCCGTCCATGGCTCGGCATTTCCATCGCCACCCTTGAGGAAATGCGTCAACTCCGCTCACTCTTTCCGGGTATCGAGCGCGGCGTTGTCGTGCGTGGCATTGAACCTGGCGGGCCCGCCCAGTTGAGCGACCTCAACCCGGGCGATGTCATTACCAAGGTGGATGGCACCCCTGTTTCTCTCGCATCTGACCTTCAACGCGAAATTCTTGGAAAAAAAATTGGGGACTCCGTGGAACTGGAAGTCTGGCGCAAAGGCCGCATTCTTAAGCTCCCCTTGAAAACAGGCGAAAGCCCCGACAAATTTGTGCGTGCTTCCTCCCGCTCGAACAATCCCCCCCTGGCTCCGAGACCTCAGCAACGTACACCAGGCAACCCAAGTGAACCCGGCTTTACTTACGAGAACCCTTCCAACGACTTGCTGGCGACCATGGGTATCACATCGAATTCTTCGAAAGGCGTTGTCGTTACCTCGGTGGAACCCTACAGCGCAGCCGCTACGGCGGGCTTGGAGTCTGGCGACATCATCACTGAGGCTGCAGGCCACCCGGTTGCCTCAAAAGAGGATCTCGACATGGCGCTTTCAAAAATGGACCGGGTGCTCGGCATCCTCTTGCTTATTAAACGATCTGATTCCAGCACGTTCGCCATTTTAAAATTTTAACATTCCCCTTTTGCCTGCTTTAATTCCCCAAGTTGCTGGTTCTTCCCTCGTTGACAGGTGGAACTTCCCTCATAGCCTTGCGGACACATGTCGGTTTTTGTTCCAGCAATTCCCGTAAAGCCTTCGCCCTATGGGCGAAGATTTATTCTATTCCTGCTAAAGGGTGGAGCCTCCCCCATGGCGTTGTTGCTAGTGTTGCTCCTG
Source organism: uncultured Spartobacteria bacterium (assembly GCA_937888355.1). Classification (GTDB taxonomy): domain Bacteria; phylum Verrucomicrobiota; class Verrucomicrobiia; order Chthoniobacterales; family Terrimicrobiaceae; genus UBA967. The sequence continues at coordinate 4,701 of CALAPX010000341.1, read as the reverse complement.
ACATCATGCGCCTCACCAAGCGACCCAGCTCATGCACGCATTTCAGTGTATTCCACAGCCTATCTTACAGAGAACAACCAGATTGCCTACACGGCGCAGGGTGGAACGCGTTCATCGAACCCCAAAACATCGCAAAACTGGACATGGACTGGAGATGGCATACTAGGCCATCCGACGATTGTGATCGACTTGGGCTCTCAAGAGGCTGTTTTTTTTAAAGGCGGACGCGAGGTTGGTCGCGCCCCTGTATCGACAGGGCGGGAGGGCTACAGAACGCCGACAGGTGCTTTCAAGGTCATTCAAAAAAACAAAACCCACGTCTCGAACCTTTATGGTGACTACGTTGACTCTGCCGGCAATGTCGTAAAGGGAAATGTTGGATTGAAGACCCACAGGCGCCCTGCAGGCACAAGGTTCCGAGGTTCACCGATGCCCTATTTCATGAGAATTCACGGCGGCATCGGGATGCATGCCGGTTATCTGCCTGGCTATCCAGCTTCCCATGGCTGTATCCGCCTGCCAAAAGGAGCCGCAAAACGATTCTTTGAAAACACTCCGATTGGCACGCCAGTGAAGGTAGTCCATTGACTGCCCTCTTCTCTCAATGCCCGACTTTCTTCTTGCACTCATATTTCGCTATCAAAATCTATCTCCAATGCCTCTCTTATTAGTTTTTTATATTTTCTTACTCATTGCCATGCCAACCGCTGCGGCTGCTCAAGCCGGCGAAGAATACATCCTCGTCAGCGGCGGCCCCTCCCTTCAGGAATGGGAAAGATACAAAGCGGAACCACACGACCTCTGGTGGGGAAATTTCATTCGTGCTGCACGCGTGCGAGCCCAAGAGATACAAAAGCAAAAAGGCGCTGACACGCTCATCACCTTGCTTGTCCATAAACCCAGCTACAAACGCCGAGCAATGCGCCAAGACAAAACCGACCTCATTGGAAATATCACTTCGGTTCGGGATAAATATAACATTCGGCTAGTCTGGTTTGAAAAAGGGGAGGAACTCATCACGTACATCAATAACGGAATGCCACGCAATCTTGTGAAAATCGCGAATTTTGAATATTTCGGCCACTCGAACCGAGCGTGCTGGATGTTTGATTATAGCAACGAAATCGATAGCGCCTCGAAAAGCTGGCTCCATGAATCTGAATTAAAATCTATCCGCCAGGGAATATTTGTTCGCAAGCCGTTCATCAAATCCTGGGGCTGTCATACAGGGGAGAGCATGAGCAAGGTTTGGAAAAAGGTAACAGGCAAACGCATGATTGGAGCAATTGGAAAAACCGATTACGCCAACGGTCACTTGCGTGGATGGGTCCCAGCATTAAGCCGTGGAGCCCGCTGGGGCGGATAGGCTCAGGCTCCAGCATTCAATGGAGAAGAGGGAAACCTCTGTCGCAATTCTTCAAGGACTTTCCCGGCCTCCGCATTATTGGAGGCACGCAGATAAGCGTCCGCAGCTCTGCGTAGTGATCGAGGCGTGATTTCTGGATCGTCTGTCAGGACAGACACCGCCATGAACGACCTCGCCGCACTATCATAGTCTCCACCAGCAAAAAATGCCTCTCCGGAAAGTATGCGCGCCTCAGCATTCAAGCGGCCCTCCGGTTGCAAGAAGAGAGCCTGATCGATATCTCGCCGTGCATCCTCCAAGCGCTGTAACCCTAGCAGGGCTTTCACACGCGCCAAATGACCACGCGCCTGCAATGCAGGATCATTCACCGCAGCAAGGTATCGGGTCGCTGCATCAGCAGATTCATTATGTGAACCCAATGCCGCGCGCGACTCTGCGAGCAAAATCCACACTTCCGGGCCCACTTGGCCCCCTCCTTCTAAAAGAGGAGCGAGAGTCTCCTCGACTTTCTTGTGGTTTTGGCCTTTGGCATACCCGCCCGCAATCCATAAAAGGACTTCTGGGGGAAGAGGCACGCCATGATAGCGCTCGAACTCGGCCAATGCGTCAGGAAAATCCTGTTGCTGGTAGTGGGCGAGAATAATCCTCAATGTAGCGCGATCACCATAGGTCTTGGCATCCAAGCGGCGAGCCACGTCAAGACGCTTCACTGCCTCGACCATTTCATTATTCTCATAGGCGACCCAGCCGATCCAATAGTTTGCTTGTGCGGCAGCAGCCGTCTTAGGAAATTTTTCCAGCAACTGTCGAAAGGCCACATTCATCTCCTCGTTGCGCTTTAATTGACCGCATGTAAGCGCTTTTTGAAGCAACGCCAGCTCGACATCGGCACTGAATGGATAATCCGCCAGCACACGGTCGAAATCGCTGACGGCTCCAGCGAAATCTTGTGCCCTTTGTCGGGCAAGACCGCTCTGGAGATATGCCCCGGGAGCAAGTTTATCCTGCGGATATCGCCTAATAAAGGCGGCATAGGCATCAACCGCACCTGCGGTATCGCCGGCAGAGGCAAAGGTCCAAGCCTTTTTGTAGAGAGCCGCTGGGCGTTGCGACTCCTTCAATTGTGGATGGTCCGCAGCCGCACCATAAGCCTGCGCCGCTGCAGCATGGTTTCCATGCTGAAACAACGACTCGGCCTTCAAAAGAGTGGCTGAGGCGACCAGCGCTGGATCGGGATTTCCTGCCACAAAAGCATCAATCTCACCAGGAAGCGACTTGTCCTCCGCTGCATGGAGCGCCAGCAACCGCTGGTAACAAACCTCTGGATCAGGCCCTGATGAACTGTTGGCCAAAATTTCCTCATACACTGCCGCTGCGCCTGCATTGTCTCCGGTCTCACGCAGTGAGGCCGCAAGGATTTTTAGTGCCTCGGCACGGCGAGATACTGGCGCTGCCATGGCTGCCTCCCTCCCGGCAGCAACCACACCAACATGCTCGCCATTCTGGTAGCGTAAGAGCAGTGATTGCAACAAAGCCACCCCCCTGATCCCTTCCTTGCCGCGCTCAGCAGCTATCCCAAAAAGATCCTGCGCCATAGCGGCATTCCCCGCACTTGTCGCAAGACGTGCAGCCTCTATCGCGGCACTGGCGGCAACATCATCCACATCGGAAGTTCTGGCAAGTTTCTCAAAGGTCTTGAGTGCGGCATTTTTTTCGCCGCGCTTGAGCTGAATCCCTCCAAGGGCCATCGCCGCATTGTTTCGATAAACATTCTCCCCATTGGCAGAAAGGACCCGTTCGTAACGAGTAGCCGCATCAATGATTCGCCCGGCAACCTCATGGCTTCTGCCTGCGAAATATTCCGCTGAAAGCCTCACCCCCTCGTCCTTTGACTCGCGGGCGGCCAAGTCGAACTGGGCGGATGCGGCATCGTATTTCTTTTCCGCAAATAGAATGCCACCAAGGCGGAAGGCACCGGCCGCAGCGAACTCGCCGGACTGGAATTCCGTGACAAGTTTTTCATAGAACTCCCGTGCTGCGCCTTCCTTTGCAAGGGCTCTGTGAGACTCCGCCAAGCGGAACAATGCCGCATCCCGGCCTTTAAGATTCACGCCAGAGACCAAAAAGCTGTCATATTCAGGAATCGCGAGATCATACATCTTGCGAGCGAACAATGAATTCGCCCGTTCAAGCGCCGATTCAGTGCCGCCTTCAAAAGAGCCTGGAGCAATCCGAATAATTCCATTCTGAGAATCGGGGGCTTCCACGCCAAATGAGGGAGAGACGCTGGACTTTTCGGGCACAGTCGCAGGCTCAGGCACAGTCGCAGGGATCGGGAGCGATGTCGGATCTGCGAGAGCCCCACTATCGACTGGAATCGCCCTGAGAACCGGGATCGATTCGGCATCTTGTTTCGGGGTGGAATCGCCTCCGCTTGCGGGAAGCGCTCGGCGAACCTCGACATCCCCAAATCCCTGCACACGCTCAACCCATGCAGGATTTTCGTACGTGTCGAGGGAGGCCGGGGTCGTAGGCAAAGCGCGCCTCACCTCTTGGGCATGGCCAAAACCAACCCCCGCAAGGCAACTCACCGCTAACCGACGAATGGTCATTCCACTCGAGCTGTCGCGAATGCGACATTCCATATGTTTGCGCGTCGGCAGATGTCCAGCACCTCCACAATATGGCGGTAGTCGACATTTTCATCTCCCCGAAGAATAACCGCTTGATCGGGATACAGTGTGGCGATCTTGGCTAACGCCGCCTCGAGATCTGCAGCATTTAATTCCCGCCGATTCATCACAACCTTTCCATCGGCCTTAACATTTAAAATGACTTCCCCAACCGCTCGACGGGATTCTTTTCCCTCCTGCGCTTTCGGCACCTTTACGTCGAGTTCCATTTCACTGCGTGAAAAATTCCACGTCATCAAAAAGAAGATCAGCAGCAAAAAGACGATGTCCACCATCGGGGCGATCTGCATTCCCGGTGGTTGCGGGGGCATGGCTTCGCGGAAACGCATCGCCTCAGTATTTCTTGGGCTCCGTTTGTCCGGTCCCCAATTGTGCCATGAGAATCGTTGAAGACGCCTCGAGATCGGAAATCATTCCCTGCACCCTCCCTCGGAAAAATGCGTATGCGGCCATCGCCGGAATTCCAATGAACAAGCCTGCAGCAGTTGTCACCAACGCCTCAGCGACTCCTCCAGCAAGCATCATCGGCCTTGAGGCGACAATATCACTGGCTACCACAGAGAATGATTTGATCATGCCAAGAACCGTGCCGAACAATCCAAGCATCGGAGCAATCGTTCCGATATCCGCCAAATAACTAAT
>CALAPX010000340.1 GCA_937888355.1 uncultured Spartobacteria bacterium | reverse complement strand
CGTATCCGTGGAAGCTTTTTTGGGACTTTTACCTTTTTCGTTTCATGCCTTGGGTCGCCCAACGGCTAACCCGCCAAGGGGAATCCTTCCGCTACTTGGCCCAAAGCATCGCTCAATTCCCCGCCCCTTCCGACCTCTGCCACGAGCTCCAACAGGCTGGACTTAAACTTCTCTTCGCGCGATCGATGTCCCTCGGTCTAGTCAGGCTTACTGTTACCCGAAAAATCTGACCCCAAGCAGGCTTGAGTCAAAGCCCACCTGCGATAACTTAAATCTCACTGGGGTTATAGCTCAGTTGGTAGACCGCCTCGTTCGCAATGATATTTGGGCACTTTTCGCCTATCGCGCCCCACTTGACGGTCGTCGGGTTACAATTCGGGTTACACTTTTTTGGACGAGCGTTTGAGAGGAAACTGCTCCTCTCAAATTGAAGGGGGCACCCCAAAAACCTCGTTCTCAATCAGAGTGATGATGGCTACCGGAGCAAGGTGGACTCGTAAAGCTGGACGGCGGGCAACCACGTCCCGTCAATCGCCCGGTCGTGCCGCAGGCAATGTTCGTCCCAGACCGCGCCCCAAGGCAGGCTGCGCCAGTCTTCGAATAACGCGAGGCGGGCGGATGCGTCGCGTGAATTTTCGGCGGCGACCAGGCGGGATTGCGGAGCCAGCAAACCCAGGAGGATGGCTTTCTGGGTGTTGCGCGTGCCGATCACCCATGCGGCAATCCGGTTGATCGAGGCGTCGAAAAAGTCGAGCCCGACATGGGTGCGGGGGAGGAACCCACCGACGACAACTTCGTGGAGCATTTCGCGGGTGGGATCGTCGAGCATGACAACATGATCGCTGTCCCAGCGCACGCCACGCGAGACGTGGAGGAGAAGCCTTGGCACGTGGAGCATGACGGCTGAGATTTTATCGGCCACGGATTCAGTCGGATGAAAATGTCCGGCATCGAGGCAGAGCGCGACCTGCTTGCGAGCGGCGTAGCCGAGGTAGAATTCGTGGGAGCCCACGGTATAGCTCTCGACCCCAATGCCGAAGAGTTTGCTTTCGACGGCGTCGATATTGAAAGAGGCGATCGCTCCGAGGTCGGCAGCGAAGATCGCATCGAGAGAAGTGGCGAGGCGCTCGCGGGGTCCGAGGCGGTCGGCGGGCCGGTCTTTTGTGCCGTCGGGAATCCAGATGTTCGTTACGACCGGGTTGTTCAAGGCGGCACCAAATTCGGCAGCAATCCGGCGGCAGGCGATGCAATGGGCAATCCAGAAATCACGCACCGCGTGGTCGCGATGGGAAAGGGTGAAGCCGTCGGCGGCGGATGGATGACCGAAGCAGGTCGGATTGAAATCGATCCCCCAGCCGCGGTCCTTCGCCCAGTCGAGCCAGGAACGGAAGTGCGCGATTGTCAGGGCGTCGCGGTCGGCCTTGCCCGGATTATCGGTGGCATAGCTGGCATGAAGGTTCAGGCGGAGCGGACCGGGGATCAGAGAGGCCACCATGTCAAGGTCAGCGGAGAGTTCAGCAAAATTGCGGGCTTTGCCGGGGTAGTTTCCTGTGGCCACACAGCCGGACCCGGCGTTGCCGGAGGCATTTTCAAACCCCGCGACATCGTCACCCTGCCAGCAGTGGAGCGAGACAGGAGTGGCGGCGAGGGTCTTGAGCGCGTCTTCGGTGTTCACTCCCCATCTGGCGAAGCGTTCGCGAGCGATTTCGTAAGGATTCATCATCGATGGTTTGATTGGGTTAGTCTGCAAAGGTCTGCTTGATGGCCTTGAGGCTGGCACGGAGTTCCGGGGCAAGTTGCGGGTCGCTGTAGTCGCGTCCGATTTTCGGCCCCATGATTTCGAGGTAGCCGACGACATCGTTCACCGGCCAGTCTGCGGCATGCCGGTCGCAGAGGGCCTTGAGGGCGCGCAGGTCCACGATGCCGCGGCTGCAGTCCGCTGGACTAAATCCGAAGGTGGAGCCAAAAACCGCGTCCGTATTTTTAAAGTGAAACTCGTTCATCATGGGAATCCCCGCCTCGAAAAGCGCGCTATTGGAGTAAGTCACATTTTTCTTCGCATCGCAAAGGCCATGGCTGATGTCGCCGCAGAGGTAGGCGGGAACTGTTTCTTGCGGATGTGTGGCGTGGTCGGCCCGCATCTCACCGATGTAGTGCTGCATTTCCTGCGGGGTTGTCGGCGGCTCAGCAAGGCACGACATCGGTTCCATGGTGAGTCCTTTGAGTCCAAGTGCCCTCGCTTTTCGCGAGAGCTCCTTGAGATGGCGCAGGTAGCAGGCGGTGCCCCGATCCTTCGCGGCAGGGGGATGATCCCGATAGACCGCCCCCGGATTGGATCCCACGTAGTCGGCCCCGACGAGGGCCCCCACCTCGATGAGTCGCTCAAACCCTTTGCGCGCCGCACGCTCCATGCGCGGGTCGCCCACAAAGAAGCCGCCGAGTTCGCGGTGTGCGGTGAAGACGGATTTGATGCGCAGACCTCGTGATTCGGCTTTGACGCGGAGGTCGGTGAAGTAGGAATCGTCCAGCCAGTAAAGTTCGTAGAATGAGCCGAGTTGGACGTTCGTAATCCCCTCGTCCACGAGCAAGTCGAAGAGCCAGTCGAAGCTGTAGCGGGTTTCGATACAGTCGGTTTTGAGGCCAAGCTGGATTTTCATAAACAGAGGTCGGGGCTGACGCGAAAGATGACTTTATTGTGGTAGGCTTTGCGTTCGCGGATGCTGGAGAAAATGGCGGGTCCCTCCTCCAAGGCCGGCGCATCGGTGATGAGCGGGGCTATCTGGAGTTCGCGGTCCATGTATTTGAGCACGGTGGACCAGTCATCCGTGCCGCGGGGAACGACTTTGCTGTTCCACGTGCCATGGAGGGTGAGTTCCCGGCGCAGGATGCTGGAGAAGGCTTTTTCTCCGAGCCGGAATTCGCCATGGAGGTTGCCCATGAAAACGACTTCACCGAAGGTTGCGGCGCAGGAGATCGACTGGGCAAACGTGACCGGCAGTCCGCAGGCCTCGATGACCCGCTGGGCACCGATGCCTCCGGTGAGATCGAAGAGTCGCTGCACCGGATCGCCGTTTGCGGAACTGATGGTTTCAAACCCCATGCTGGACGCGAGTTCCAGCTTGCGGGGATCGACGTCGGCGACAATGACCCGTGCGCAGCCGTGGATGCGCAGCCACTGCGCGGCAATGTTCCCGATCGGCCCTGCGCCGATGACGAGGCCGGTGTCCCCGGCGGAAATCCTCAGCTTGCGCACCCCGTGAAGGGCTACCGCCGCAGGTTCGGTGCAGGCCGCGTGGAGAAGCTTGACGGAGTCCGGAATCGGGAAAAGGTTGCTCGTCGGAACGCGAAGAAATTCCTGCATTCCGCCGTCGCGGCGCGAGCCGAAATAATCGTAGTTTGTTGTCTGCGCAAAATCGCCCGTGTCAAATCCAGCCTGCCCCGGCTTCGGGATCAGGGGGAAAACCGCCACCCGGGCGCCACGTTTCACACCAGGGCCATCCTCCTCGACCACCGCGCTGAACTCATGCCCGAGGACCAGCGGATAATGATAAGCCCCGCCGGGGTCGAACCCACGCGGGATGTCGCTGCCGCAGATGCCGCAGGCGGCAACGCGAACAAGGACTGACTCCGCACCTGGGTCTTCGGTTGGAACGGAGCGATCCGGGTGAAAGACAAATTGGCCGGGGGATTCGAGGACGAGGGATTTCATAAGTTGTCGAAGTTAACAATCACCTTGAGGCTGTCTTTGTCGTCGGCGCGCTTGATGGCCTCCAGAATTTGGTCCGGGCCGAACCGCTCGCTCGCATTGGTCATCAGGCCAAGTTTTGGAAGTTTCCCCCCGACCAGAAGTTCGTGGGCCATGCGGATGCCATGCATCGAGGAGCCGTGGGTGGCCTGGAGGCACTGGAGTTTGTAGTGGATGTCGTTGTTGAGGTCCACCTCATGCGCGATCCTGGGTTTACCGCCGGCACCTTTGACCCCGGCATGCGCATCAAGCACCGTGCCGTAGCCAAGAAGTTTCACCGATAACTCGTAGCCCTCGCGGGCGGGTGCGTTCATCATGACGAAGTGCGGCTCATTGAACGGGCGGCATTCCGAAAAAACCCGTTCCACGACATTCTCATCCCACCGCACGCCGACGACCCGTTCGTCGCCGAAATCCCGCAGCACGCGCTCGAGTCGCTCCGCTCCGCGATTGACGAGGATGATTTTCCCTGCCCCCATCGCCTGTGCGCATTGCAGGGCGTACGTACTCTGTGAGCCGGCCCCGATCAGTACAACCACGCGGTTCGCAATGCAGTTGTTCACCCGGGTCATCCCCTCCAGGCAACACGCCAGCGGCTCGAGCTGACACGCATGGTCTGGATCAAAACCTTTTGGAAATTTCATGATCGGTCCCAGTTCGACAAACCAGTCCGGCAGGACCGCGTGGGTCCGCGCAAATCCCGCAAACTCATGCCCGGTCGCCTGCGTATTCGGGCAGCAGGTCCAGTCGCCGGTGCCCTCGTCGCCGCAATAAATGCATGCCCGGTCGCCGCACGGAATGTCGCAACCAATCCCGACCAGATCCCCCGTCTCAAACTTCGTTACCCCCTCGCCGACTGCCTCCACCGTGGCGCTGACTTCATGCAGAATCACAGCCGGCCAACTCTTGATGCGCGGCAGCCCAACCCGCTGGATCACCACATCGGATTGGCACACGGACACCCGCCTCGTCCGCAAGAGGATCTCCCCGCGCTTCAATGATGGCAGTTCTATCCGCTCGGTTCTGAACGTTCCGCCGGGCTTGTCTAGGAGATAGGAAGTAGAAAACATGATCTCTTTATGATTGACTTTTAATTATAAATCGATCATAAGTCAATCATATTCCAGTTCATGAAACAAAAAATCCAAATTTCCCCCTCGATGATGTGCGCTGATCCTTTTGCCCTAAGGGAGGTGTTGGATACCTTTGAAAAAGGCGGCATTGAGTGGCTGCACATCGACGTGATGGACGGGCGGTATGTGCCGAATTTCACGCTGGGTCCCGATTATTGTCGGTCACTCGCTGCGGCAACATCCATTCCGCTCGACATTCATCTGATGGTTGAAGAGCCGGACCGCCATGTGGAACTCTTTGCCAAATTCCCGGGCGCACGCGTCTCATTCCATCCGGAAACCGTTCGCCAGCCGGTGCGACTGATTGAGCGAATCCGCGAGCTTGGTGCCTCGCCGGGAATCGCATTGGACCCTGCGATGTCCGTGCAGGCCTGCTCCCATCTGTTGCCGCTTGTGGATCAGGTCGTGATCATGACCGTCAACCCCGGCTATGCGGGCCAGAAGCTCCTGCCGTTCTGCCTTGAAAAAATCACGGAATGTCGCGCGTTCTTGAAGTCATGCGGACGTCATGCGGACGTGCAAGTCGATGGCAACGTGAGTTGGGAGAATATCCCCCGCATGGTTGCGGCTGGGGCCAACATTCTCGTGGCTGGCACCTCCTCTCTTTTTGTCAAAGGGCGGGTTGCCGCCAGCGAACTCGCGCGGATGCGCGAACTGGGCGCCTGACCACATGAGACCGCTTGAGCGCCAGCGGGCGATTGTTTCGCTCGTGGAACGCCAGGGCGACCTGACAGTTGAGGAAGCTGGTCGGACATTGGGGATTTCTCCGGCGACTGTCCGACGCGATTTCGTCGAACTGACCCGACGCGGGGCCTTAAACAAAACGTGGGGCGGCGTGAAGAGAAGCCCTTCCGCTCCCCCGTCGAGCGACATGCTGCCCAGCAGCCTGCGTGAAAACCTCAATGCCCCGCAAAAAGACCGCATCGCGCGACGCGCCTGTGAACTCGTCCATGACGGGGATGTTCTGATCATCGATGGCGGCACCACCACGCTCCGCATGGCGCACTACCTCGCAAACCGCCCGGTCCGGATCCTCACGAATTCGATCCTCATCGCCCACCGAATCGATGCCATGCGCTCGGTCACCGGCGGCGCAGAGGTTTTTCTCGCCGGAGGATTCCTCTACCCCGGTTCCGGTCTCCTCGTTGGACCGGAAGCCGTGCAAAGCCTCGGGCAATACCATGCCCGGTGGGCGTTTCTTTCGGTCGGTGGACTCGATGCCGAAGGCGGAACAAATACGAACCACCTGGTTGTGGAAAGCGAGCGAGCGATGATCCGGATGGCCGAATCCGTCGTCGTCATGGCCGACAGTTCGAAATGGCACAGGAAAGAAATGGTGCGGGCATTCGCATGGAATGAGGTCGCGAAGCTTGTCACCGATGTTCCGCCAATCGGTGTGGGAAACATCCACGCAGAAATCCTGCTCGCATGAACCCAAGAAGATGGAACGGGCTCGTCCCGCTTGGAGAAAGATCACCCGCGCAGGGAGGGGCAAGCATCAGGCTGGGCAGAAGAGCCCTGCTCTTGCCATGGCTATCGCTCGCCATCTCATGGCTTGAGTTTTGTAGGTATTATGCAAATTGCCTTGAAAGGCTACAAAGCCCTGTTACCCGTAGGAAAGTTTTCCTATGACTTTAATCCACCCCCATTTACGCAAGCCAAAAATTGAAGGCTGCAACCCCCCTCACCCCACCACTCTGCCACCTTTGTTTATGTTAATTCGCACGACGTGCCTCTTACTCGCCACCACCCTTAGTTTATTTGCACAGATCCCGGCAGATGGAGACGTCTTCGCCGATACCTGGGTGGCCACCGACGGAATCGGCCGCCAGCTGCCCACGTATGCCGAGGTCGGTCCACCGCGTGCGGACCGCCAAGTCGGTTTGTTCTATTTTCTCTGGGTCAGCCGGGATGCGCATAACGTAAAAGACATTCCGGTCCAAGACATCACCCAGATTCTCGCCGAGAACCCACTCGCTCCAAAATGGGGGAAACCCAATTCCTTCCACTTTTGGGGAGAGCCTGAACTCGGCTACTACGACATCAAGGACCCCTTCGTCCTCACCCGTCACCGCTCCATGCTCATCGCAGCGGGCATCGATACGCTTCTTTTCGATCAGACCAATACCCGTATCTATCCAGATGAGATGTTCGCCGTTTGTGAAAATCTGGACCAAGGCCGCCTCCAAGGCTTACCCGTGCCTAAAGTAGCAGGCATGCATAACACCAAGCCAGAGGTCTCCGTGCCCCTGCTCTACAGCGCCCTCTACGAGTCGAATAAGTATCCAGAGCTTTGGTTCAAATGGCTCGGCAAGCCTCTCCTCCTCTCGGACCCCACGACCCTCACTCCTGAGATGAAGGATTTCTTCACCATTCGCCACACTTGGGCTCACAGCTCTCATCCATGGTTTGGAGGTGGCCGTGATAAATGGACATGGATTGACTGGTCCCCTCAAAAAGCTGGCTGGCACGAGTCTCCTTACATACCTGAGCAAGTCTCCGTCTGCGTCGCTCCCCACCCGGACTCCGGCAGAGGCCGGAGCTTCACCGGCGGTAAAGATGCCCCCATCGTCCCAGTTGAAGAACTCCGCACCGCAGAGGGGATCTATGCCGCAGAGCAGTGGCAGCATGCCTTGAAGCGCGACCCGCCCTTCATCTTTGTAACCGGCTGGAACGAATGGGTCGCCGAGTCGCAAATCTTGGGGAAACGACCCCACAGGCCCAAGCAAGTGGGCTACACCAAGCTGGGCGAGGGTGACACCTACTTTATCGATCAGTACAACCAAGAATTCAGCCGCGACATTGAGCCGATGAAGAACGGCCATAGCGACAACTACTACTACCAACTCGTCGCCAACATCCGTCGCTACAAAGGCGTGCGTCCACCCACCGTGCCGGTCATCAAGCCGATCACCATCGACGGCGAATTCAGCGATTGGAAAGGCGTGCTACCCGAGTTCCGTGACTTTCAAGGCGACACCCTCCACCGCAATTTCTACGGCTGGACCAAGCTCCTGCAATACACCGACACCACGGGACGGAATGACATCGTGCGTGCCCACGTTTCTTCCAGCAAAGAGAGCGTCGACTTCCACGTGTCCTGCGCGGCGGATCTGACCCCGGCCACCGATCCCCACTGGATGCAGTTGTTCCTGGATGTGGACCAGAACCACCAGACCGGCTGGAACGGCTACGATGTGATGGTAAATCGCAGCGCGCCGACGGCCGAAGGTTTGGCAATCCACCGCTTCAAAGACGGCACATGGATAGAGGAGGGGCGGGCGCGCTATGCGGTCAAGGGTCCCGATCTGGAACTGGCCTTGCCCCGCGCCCTGTTCGGATCCGCATCTCAGATCCGAGTGGATTTCAAATGGGCGGACAACCTCCAGAAGGACGACGACATCACGGAATTCTCCCTCCACGGCGACAGTGCGCCGGATCGCCGCTTCAACTACCGCTACGACCAATCCGTCAGCAAAGCACTCATCGAGACCTGGACCGCTGCCGCCGCCCAAGCCCGCTTGAGCAGTGAGAAGTAGCCAAGCATCGACACCTTCAACGGAGGCTTCCGTTCTTTTCCATCACGCCTTACGAATTGAAAGCCGTCTCGACGGATAAACAGGTCAGCCCGATCGGAACGTGGAACACCGCGCGGATTATGGTGAAGGGCAAGCGGGTGGAGCACTGGTTGAATGGAAAGAGAGTCCTCGAATATGAGCGCGGTGCAGAGGTGTTTCGCAACATCAAGATTCTCGACCACACTGTGCGATAACTTCGACTGGCCCCTTATCGTCGCTTTATTTTCAAGAGACGGTATCCGTGAATAGAGCCTTGCGGGTCGTCAGAGGTGTGTCAGATTATTTTAAAGAAGGTAAACCCTTAGCCCAATGAGAAATCTGCCCCGTTGATTCGCCAGACGATGAAAAAGCAACATTCTATTCTCCCGCGTTTGTTTCTCCTTTTCCTTTGGATTGCTTCGGGCTGTAACGCGCAGGCGCAAGCGCTGGATGCGTTTCTTTCCAACTCCATGGTCAAGGTGGGTGTGAACAGCGGCTCTTACGGCGGCGCGATTGTTTGGCTTTCCGGAAGTAACGGCGCAAACCTCGTGAACATTCATGATAAAGGCCGGGAAATCCAGCAGTCCTACTATGCCGGAAACATGATCACGGCTACCAATCAATCGCCTTCGTGGTCGCCCTGGTCGTGGAACCCGATCATGGTCGGCGACTACGCGGGGAATGTCTCCCCGGTGCTTACCTTGAGTAAAAATTCCGGGCAAATCTACGTGAAGTCGCAACCCTTGCTTTGGGATCGGAACAACCAGGTTTCGCAGTCCTATATGGAACAATGGATATCAATCCATCCCACCCTGAACCATGTGGTCATCGTGGATTGTCGGTTTTCCTGTTTTCGCGACACCAATGATGCCTGGGGAGGTCCGCTTGCGCGCAATCAGGAACTGCCCGCCCTGTACTTTGTGTCCGCGCTGAACACGATCAAGGCCTATACGGGCGGTTCTCCCTGGACAGGGGACGCGCTGTCCACCATCCCGAATTCTCCATCGAGCGGCACCTTTCCCTGGTCAAGATACACTCCTACAGAGCCATGGACCGCCTGTGTGGATGCCACAGACACCGGTGCCGGGGTCTATACTCCGATCGCCACCTCATTTTTGGCGGGGAAACACGGAAAGGGGGTCAGCACCAGTCCGACCGACGGATCAACGATGTATATCGCACCCATCGGCAATCATGCCTTCGGTTATAATTCCGTTTTCACTTTCCGATTTTATTTGATGGTCGGCTCGCTTACGACGATTCGGAACTCCGTCTATACATTGAGATCCGCTGCGGCCACTGCGCCGCTTCCTCCGACCGGTCTAACGGCAAATTCCGGATCCAAGAAGATGGGTTTAACGTGGAATCCATCCGCCGATACCACCAGCTACCATATCAAGCGCTCAAGCAACAATACTGGACCATTCACCCTCATTGCTTCCGTGAAAGATACGAATTACACCGATACGGGCCTGACCCGTGGGGTCCAATATTACTATACGGTTTCTTCATCCAACTCCGTGGGCGAAGGCGTGGACTCCGAGACAGTTGCCGTGTTCAACGTCTCCCTCAAGTAGGGGCCGACCATGCTCCGCGACACCTTCCTCGACGATCAGGGCAAGGAAATCTGCGGTGCCTATTCCGTAAGCGTCCCCTGTCTTGCTAACGTTCCATAAAAGAGAAGTAATCATGAAACACACTTTCGCACTACTCACCGCCCTGCTGCTCGCGTCTCTGGCCAAGTTAGGTGCTATGGACGGAGAGGCTCTTAAAAAAACCCAACTCACCGGTCCGAGCCTTGAGGACGCGGTGCTCTATGTCCCACAAAACGTAGATTCCGCCATCAACTGGGGCTGCAAGGATTTCTCAAAAGACTTCCAAGAGGCCACGGGAAAGACATTGCAGACAACCCCTGTCTTGAGTGGCAAACACCGCCTACTCATTCTGCCAGCGGTCGTGGATCAAGAGCCGATCCTCGAAAAACTGGAGAAGGCCGGCAAGGTCGACCTTTCCCAAGTGCGCGGCAAGTGGGAGTCCTATCTCATCCAGGCCGTCCCCGGCATCGCTGGCCAAGTACCGGATGCTCTTGTTGTGGTCGGAAGCTCTCCACGGGCAGTGGCCTATGGCCTGTACGAGATCAGCGAGAAATCACTGGGAACCGATCCCTTGAAATTGTGGACGGACTACATCCCTGAGAAGCGGGAGAGTGTCTCCTGGGAGGGGACTTCCTATTTTCCAGGCCCGTCCGTAAAATACCGTGGCTATTTCATTAATGATGAAAAATACCTGCTCAACTGGATCCAGCCGGGGGACAAGATCGTCGAGCCGGAAATCTGGGCGCGGATAATCGAGACGGCCGCTCGCACGAAAGCCAACTTCGTCTCGCTGCCGGATGAGTACAATCAAGGCTATCTCGACGACGCTTCACGAGTCTTGCTGGAGGAACGCGGGCTCTTTTTAACCGGCAATCATCTGCAGGGAATGCTCGTCCAGACCATGAATTTCCCTGACTTCTGCAAGAAAAATGGATTCCCAACGGAATGGTCGTGGGTGACGAACAAGCAGGCCTTACTGGCTTTCTGGGAGGAAAAGGTCGCATACAACGCCAAGTTCAAACATAACATCTGGCCGATCGGTTTACGTGGGATGGATGACCGTGACATTTCGGAGGTGGACAAGAACGCACCTAAAACCAAAGAAGCGATGGCGGCATTGATGAACGAGGT
>CALAPX010000339.1 GCA_937888355.1 uncultured Spartobacteria bacterium | reverse complement strand
GCCCCTTTTCTTATCTCAGTCTTCGGCGCCTTAGTCATCAGTCGGCCCCATGCTTTCGCGGAATCTGCGCATTTCAGCAGACTCGGCGAAATCCCAATTCCTGCGGAAATCGCGGCCGCGGGCAAACCTTCCGGCCCGGGGCGCAATGATGTCACTATGCGCACGTTGTCCTTCCGGCGGGTCCCCGCAGGGAGCGAGAAGGACCCATTCGCCGCTGCGGAAAACTTTTACATCACCCGTCTGGATTGGACATATCTCAGCAACCATGTGTCCAACCCCGATCACATGTCCGAGCGACGCCAGGATGATCAGAAGTCGGTTCAACGCATTTTAGACATGGGCATCGCCTTTGGGGGTGCCGGGGCGGATAACTTCCGTTTTCAAAAGGAAAACATCGAGCAACAGCGGGAGCACGAAAAGCCCATGGCTATGGTGGATTTAAATGGGGCTCCGATAATCATGCCGGTAACTCGCAATTGGAAAACTCCATTTTTTATTGGCGATCCAAGCAACCCGCTCTGGCTTCAGGACAACATCGATTACTACAAATACATCGTCGATTGCGGGGCCACTTCCCTACAGCGCGACAACCTGAATAGCGACTACTGGGCCGTAGTTCGGCAAGGGGGCGGGTTCTCCGAGTCGGCAGTCAAAGGGTTCAACGCATGGCTAAAGAAGAACGTTCCGCCTGACGAACTTAAGCACCTGGGCATTGGGGATTTGGAGAAGTTCGACTACCGGGAACACTTGCAGACGCTCGGGGCGCCAGTGGGCGACGACTTTGCGAAATTCAACGAGCCAATCAAGAGGCATTGGATCAACTACTGGCACCAGCTTTCTCATGATGCGTGGAAGCACATCGTCGCGGAGGTCAAATCCTACGCCAAAAGCCTGGGACTTGAGGTGACGTTCAGTGCTAACAACACATCGCTGCAGCTGATGGACTCGATTTATCTTCTAAACGATTTTCTGATGTCCGAATTGCTCTGTGGCACTGCCGGCCCAGTCAACCTGCATGCGCGCACCCGCCTGGCCCGCAGCCATGGTAAAGTGCAGGTGTCGGCAGAGCCCAAGCCCTCGGGCGTCGACGGGGTCACCGCGGAACAACAAACCGCCCTCACCCGCAGGGTAATTGCCACCACCTACAGCCTTGGCGGCCTTTGTCAGGTCCCGTGGGATACTTTTCTGGGCTCCAAAGACGGGGCGGCACGGCACTTTGGCAAACCGCAGGACTATGCCGACCTCTACGCCTTCGTCAGGGGCAACGACTGGCAGGACTACGAGGAAGTCGCAGCGGCCGGACCGGGACTCGCTGCCACCTCTCCGGAACTCGGTGGCATGGTATCCACCGAAGGCGGCAGCGGCCATGTTTACAGTTTCCTCAACCGCCACCGTTCGGATGCGCAGCAACCCTTGCTTCTCTTCTTGGTGGATTGGGGCCAACCGCTGGTTGAAGCGGATCCTCAGAAATCCTCCATCACCGGACCCGACGGAGAGGTTCGTCGCTGGGGCAAAGGCTCTGAAAACATCAAACGCGGTGCATGCGAACCCTTCACATTGGTCTTGGACAACGCATTCCATGTGGAGCCCGAGAAAGTGGAATTCGTTCTGCTGGAGCCGCAGCCCTATCAAGCCAACTTGTATGTGCCCGCTTCGCAGCTGAAGGACTACGACGTCTTCGTCAAAAAAACGGTGTTGCAGCCCACCGTGGGGGCAAATGGGCAAATCCGGCTTGAAATCCCCCGACTCAACCCGTGGGGCATTCTCGAAATCAGCCACCGACCAGCAGGCGCCCGGCGACGGACGGCGGCCAGCCAGCCCGGCTCGGCAACTCCACAGCCTGAGAAGGCTCAACCAGAGCGACGGGCCACCGATTCCAAAGCTGTCAGTTCCTCACCGGAAAACCATGAGTTCATGGACTCCGCACAGTAAATTCGTAGTAGATCGCGCGTAGTCCACAGGTCTTTAGCCAAAATAGAAGTCGCTAATCTTATCAAGCATCGTAGGCAAAACGAGTGGGGCCCTTCGAGCCCGGACTGTGCGTACTATTGTGACTGCTGCCAGTGAGGCTCGCCCGGTGGGACTCATGCGACTTCTTTGGCTCTCGCTGCGCCCCTCCTGAGTGGCACGCATCACCTCTTCCGCCAACATCACCACGATGGGGCCAAGGCCGGTGGTGCAGAACGTCGTGACCGCCAGCGCCGA
>CALAPX010000338.1 GCA_937888355.1 uncultured Spartobacteria bacterium | reverse complement strand
GGTCCACCAAGCCTTTCACCACATATTCCAGAAAGGCTTGCATGGGCGGACTACTTGTCGGCAGCCACGGCAGCCACGGCAGCCACGCCAGCGGCAGCGGTGCGGCGGGCTTTCCTGATGAAGCTCGCCACGGTATCGCTGGGCTGGGCGCCCTTGCTGATCCAATAATCCGCGCGCTCCATGTCCAATTTCACATTGTCGTCCTTCTGGAGCGGCTGGTAGGTGCCGATTTCCTCGATGAACTTTCCGTCCCGGGGACTGCGGCCATCGGCCACGACCACACGGAAGACCGGCGTGTTACGCGTGCCGACTCGCTTCAAACGTATTCTAACTGGCATAAAATTGAGCTGCTTTGCCACCAAGGCCGCGCCAGTTCGGGCACAACCCATCGTGGTCCTTTTCAAAAAAGGAACGGGAGGTTAGCCATCCACCTCGACGGGACGCAAGAACTGATTTGACGGCATTGGCTTGCACCTCTGGTTGCCGCCCGGCAAGCCCGACGCGTGACAACGCCGTCTGCAGCGTGGCTGGAATCCACTTTGCGCTTTGCAGAGCCCGCTTCTCTTTCCATCCTCGCGCCCATGGAAACACCCGACCAGCTCCGCGAACTCTTCCGCATGCAACAGCTCCTCAACCAGCGCATCGGCGTCCGCACCGACGGCATGAGCGAGGAGGAGAAGACCAAATGGCTCCTCAACTACACCCGCGCCATGCAGCAGGAGCTGGCCGAGCTGACCGACAGCGTCCCGTGGAAGTGGTGGGCCAAATATCAGAAGTTCGACGAGCAGAACGCCCGCGTGGAGGTCGTGGACTTGTTCCACTTCCTCATTTCGATGGCGCAAGTGCTCGGCATGAGCGCGGACGATGTCTTTGCCGCTTACGAGAAGAAGAACGCGGTGAATTTTCAACGCCAGGACTCCGGCTACACGCAGAAGGACCACGATGACTCAAAGCACATTTGAGGCAAGGCCACTGAGAGTTGATGAGGCGACTTGGCCGGCTCCACGCAATGGCCGCGACTGGAGCGCGGTCTTCAGGCCCTAAAAACACCCCGAGGTGTCCCATTGCGTTTGTCCCGGGAGGTGATTCGACAGGACGGCCGCAAGGCCCCGCTCGGACTTCGTCGTTCGCTATGACGGGCAATCATGAGAAGGTGACGCATTCACCCTGCATGGGTGGATATCGCGTTGAAGAAAACCGCTCCCAGCCAGTCTGTGTCTCAGTGAAATGACCATGAAAGCGACTTTCCGTAGCTTGCGCCCCGCAATTGGCTTTACCCTCATCGAACTGCTGGTCGTCATTGCCATCATTGCCATTCTAGCAGGGATGCTGTTGCCCGCGCTGGCTAATGCCAAGAGAAAGGCCAAAGGATCGGTCTGCACGAACAACCTCAAGCAGTGGAGCGTCGCCGCGACTTTGTATGCGGGCGACAATGACGATCACCTGCCATTTTCATGGCTCCATGCGACCATCTACGGAGCACCGGGCACTTCACCGCCTTACTACAACGCTGCCGGTGCTGGTTCGATGTTGTCGCCGTATCTGGCCACGCCAGGCACCGTCGCCGGGGAGAACAACAATAACAACTACGATTGCCCCTCCTCTCCCCATGATGCGAATAATCCGGCACCGAATGTCAGCTTCACCTACGGCTCGTTCAAGTTTGTTCAGAACCAGCGCTATCGCATCAATCCTTACCTTGGCAGCTACGGCCTCGGTCCATTTGCCAACTATCGTTTTAACGGGACCATCCATCAGCCAGTGTCGCTGAATAACGTGCTGACTCCCGGAACAAAAGTATTCGCTTGGGACGCGCGGGATATATGGCGGCCTTACGGCAATTCGCCGGGTCGATCCGTGGCGACATTTGGGGCCGGTGATGCCAGCGATGACAACAATTACACCCCTTATTGGACGAGCCCAAATATCGGCTATTATCACGACCAAAAGACCACGATTACCTTCTTTGACGGGCACGTGGATCTCCTCCCTAAATCGAGCCCGATCACTTTCGGTGCGATCGTTGCCGGGGCGGTGAACATCGACGACAACTGGATACTTCCCTGAAGAAGATCCATCCTTTGCAGGTGATTCTCCTGGCTTGAGCCGCGCCGCCCTCCCTCGCCCCAAACCAGTCCGGCTTCACCAGAGCGCAATTTTTCCCGGCCCCTGCCCACCTCTTGATTCAAAAAACCATGGAAAAGAAACCCCTCCTGCTCACGGCTGTCGCCATCCTTACAGGGATCGCAGCATTGGCGTTTGTCTACAGCCGTTTGGCTGGCAGCTC
>CALAPX010000337.1 GCA_937888355.1 uncultured Spartobacteria bacterium | reverse complement strand
GATACGCATCAAGCTCTGCGGCACGCTTTGCCATAATCTTCTGATGACCGAGAGAACCAGGTAGAGCAGCATTTCCCATGACTTCAAGAACCTTGGTAGTTGTGCTGAATTCCTTCTTTTCATCGAAATCAACTAATTCCGTTTTGCCATTAGCCAGGATTTTTTCTTTGGACTTGCGCCGAATCGTTTCGATGACTTGTTCGAGTTTGACGGCTTTGACCACTTCTACCCTCCCATCTTCGAAATAATCTGGATTGCCGATTGTGGTAGCTCCAATCAGTGAAGCTCGAGCTGTTCCAGCAATAGAATCATCCTTCATGGCAAGGTCAGCTACAGTGGTCTGAGAGTCAATTTGTGCCCCGTAGATGCGTTCAACCAAAAGCCTATCGGCATCTAATTCAGCGGCACGGGCGGCTTTTAAGCGTTCGCGTGGTCCTGCTTTTTCCCAAATCTTTGGGTAGTTTTGCGCTCTTACCTCCGCGGAGCGAGTCGCTGCAATAATTTCCTGTCTCGATAAGACCAATCCGAAAAGAAGTATGGTGGTGAAGAGTTTTTTCATAATTGTGATAATCCTATATGTGCAAATCGAAGGAGTAAATTTGCTTTTGAATTGATGGTAGTTTCAGGGCAACGAGCGGTCGAAAGTGCACATTAAACGGCATACTCAATTTATAGTGTGAAGTCCAAGAAAATGGAATGGACATGGCCATTGGCATTTGATTCTGATTATTAAATCCACCATTGAGCGGAGGGAAGTGTTCGAAACCTTGTGGCTAATGATGTTTGGGAGAATCTTTGAGTGGCCACCCTTTAATGCTTAAGAGCCCCTTTGGAAGAATTCGGGTGCAGTTTCCGTCTCAATGGCGTGCGAGCAAGTTTGATACGAGTTTCGGCCTGAATCCCCGCCAAACGTCTTGTTGAAGACCTTCCTGCTTCATTCTAAGTAGATCGCCTCTATTCGCGCGCTAAGTGGAGTTACATAAAGATAATCATTGGTATATGAATTCTAGCTAACAAGTTGTGCGGCTCGTTATGACCTTCTTTGCGACATTAACTCGAGATTTCACCCTCGGCTGGATATGATCGAAGAGTTTAGTCTTAGTCGTAAATGCTCGATAAATAGGCCGCTAGAGCTTTATTAATCGATTCATTCCTTTTTTATATCCATAGTACGAATGCTGGCGCTTATTAATAAATGGTCTTATTTATTTCTTAGTCATGAATGTAAACATTCTGCTGATTATAATGGCTCTCCCGAAGGTGTGGGGCAGCTGTTAGATAATTTACATTCGGATGACATACATCACTATATTCAGTCCTATAGTGGTGGTAATGCTTCTTCTGAACTTGGGGTGCGGTTGTGATATATTGCACCTGCTGCTGCGGGGCTTGGTTTTGATAGCCTGTTTGCTGATCTACTGCGTTTCCAAATGTATTGCCTCCGATTGCTCCGATGCCAGCACCTATCGCCGCACCTTCCAGGCCTTTCCCTTTTTGGTGACCGATAATCCCTCCAGCAGCAGCTCCCAGGATTCCTCCTAAGACCGATCCTTTTTGTGCATTGGGTCCAGTGGCGCACCCAACCAATAAGACTGAAGCAAGCAGAGTTGTTGTTAATGTTGGTTTGAAGTTGTTCATAACGAGTTTAAAGTTAGTTCGCGATTGGAAGGAGTATATCTGCTTTTTAACGGGCGGTGGGAGTAGTGGATCGAGCGGTTAAATGGGGAGCTTGGGCGGCATCTCAAAAGCACCGCATAGTGTTGGTCTGGTCAGAGTGCGGACACGTATCGAGGAATCATGCCCGGCAGGAGGCGGAGTGGAATTCAGCAAGACGCCGGATGGATGGATTCAGGCTTTGGTTCGGATTAAGACAGTGGGCTGAGTGGCGAGGTGTCGGCTTGCGCTTTTGTTTAATCGGATTTAATATTCAAGGCGGTTCAAGAGTGATGGTGGGTTTGTGGCGGAGTGCCTAACGGAACCGATTGTTACGCAGGGTGATGATTGGCTTGCTCATCGTGAAGCGGTGGCCGATGCGGTAAAGGGGTATTTTTTCGACGCACCTGATTCGATGCCTAAAGCGATCCGTCTGCATTTGGTGCGGGATGAGAGTTTCGCCCTTGCCTGAACGACCTGCGTGAAACTGCCAAGGGATCTCTCGGGTGCGGAACTGGTGAAGTGTCTTTGCAAACACTGGGGCTATGAAGCAGTTCATCAATCGGGCAGTCATATCATTCTGTAAACTGAATCGCCGGGGTATCAGCGTATTCCGGTGCCCAATCACACATTTCTCAGAATTGGAACGCTCAACTCGATTTTGCGCCTTGTTTCTGCGCATAAAGGAGTCCCCAAAGAAGAGATTCTCGATTCGCTTAACGACTGATTGCATTCAAGTGAATTGAAATCAGAGGAAGGGCGTGAGATCAGCTTTCTCCGCGCTGGCGCTTGGCTATTACGGGATGAATTTCAGATTGGATTTCGGAATCAGACATTGGCTTGCCCGGGAGAGAGCGGAGACCAGTGAGGATGGATTTGAGGGCGGAAGCGGATTTGCGGCGCGATTCAGCCTCAATCCCCGACTCTAAAAGTATGCCAATCAACTGGCGTCTTTCAGAGGACGGAAGCGTGAGTGCTTTTCGGGTGATTTCGTCGAGCAGCATGCGTTCGAATTACGCGCAGTTCAAAGCCAGGTCAAATGACGAAGACATGAGGGTTGACGAGTATGCATGATACATTATCGTGTGCATATGAAGACAAGGGTGACTCTTACTCTCGATCCTGAAGTTTCGCATCGGGGTAAACTTGCTGCGCGCGCGCGCGGGACGACTTTTTCAGGGCTGATCGAGCAGCTCCTAACAAATGAAACTGTTTCGTCATCGAAGAGACGCACGTCGTTTCGGGAAAAGTGGAAGGGCAAAATGGCTTTATCCAAAAAAACCGGGCCGCGCGTGGAACATTTGAAGAAGAAATACCAACTCGAAGGTTAGCTTTGTGAGAATTTTTCTCGATACCGATGTGCTTCTGGATTTCGCAATGGGTCGCGAGCCTTATGCAGCTGCAAGTGGTGAATTGTTGGCATGGGCGGAAGCGCATCCCGGCCGCTGCGCCGCTTCTTGGCATTCGTTGTCGAATATCATCTACATTACTCGCGGGGATTCTCGCGGGTTCCTTCGCGACTTGCTGGAATTTGTTGAGGTTCCGCGAACCGGTGGCGAACATATGATTGCCGCACTGGATTTGAATTTTCGGGATATAGAAGACGCCATGCAGGCGGTGGCGGCCATGCTTTTTGGTGCTCAGATTATTGTTACCAGGAATACACGGGACTATTTACACTCGCCAATCAAGGCAATCACCCCTTCGCAGGCCCTTGCGATCCTGCGAAAATACTAAAATGAAATGAATTTTCTCATTCTCGATGACGAGCCACCGGCCCGGCGCAGTCTAAAGCATGCTCTCGCGGACATTGGCGTGACTGAGGTGCGCGATGTGGGGTCGATTGAGCAAGCGGTGAAGGCCATCAATGAGCTCCGCCCAGATGTCATGTTTCTGGATGTCGAGCTTCGTGGCGGGAAGCAGGGCTTCGACCTTCTTGACACGCTTCCCTCCGAAGGAATCCCGGTGATCTTTGTAACGGCCCATCCAGAGCATGCAGTGCGGGCGTTCGAGACGCAGGCGGTGGATTATCTGCTAAAGCCTGTCGATCTCCATCGCCTCAAGGAAAGCCTCAAGCGGATTGCCGAACCTGAGGAAGCGGAAGATGCCAAGGTTTTCCTCAAAACGGAAACGGCGATGTTCCGCGATGGGTCGAAGAACCTGCTTCTGAGAGTGGGTGATATCCAGTTGCTCGAGGCGGGTGATTCCTACACGAAGCTCGTTCTCGGTGACAAAACCGGGCCGATGGTCAATGGCACTCTCAAGAGCGTGCTGCGCCGCATCGATCCTGAGGTGTTTTTTCAAGCGAACCGCACGCAGGCGATCAATTTGGATCATGTCTCACGAATTGATGATGGTGAGAGCGGCTTTGTGGCAATCATGGCAAACGGGATTCGGGTGGAACTCTCGCGGCGTCAAACCACGGAATTCCGCCGCCTCAAGGCGG